>NZ_JBFBCE010000015.1:0-143500 GCF_040689595.1 Streptosporangium sp. NPDC051023
CCGGGACGGCGGCAGGCGGTGAGCGCTCCGCCGACGGGGTGTGAGGAGGCCCTCTTCGGGGACTGGCCGTCGGCTTCGGCGGCAGCGGCGCGGCTTCAGGGGTATTCGGGATCAGGGCGGGGTCAGAAGTCGAATTCGCCCTTCTTGGCCCCGTCGATGAACGCCGCCCAGACCTCGCCCCGCACCACGTAGGGGGCCTGGTCAGGAGCCTCGGTGTCGCGAATTCCGACACGTCCCTGCGACAACGGCGCAACCTCGATGCAGTTGCCGCCGTCCGAGGTCGAACGTTCCGCCTTACGCCAAACAGCGGTCTTCAGTTCGGCTGTGAGGTCCACTTCTCCACCATCCTCTTCCGAATGAACTCGACCGACGCAGTGCGGGGGAGGGATTCCGCCCTGACGGCGTCCAGTTTCATGCTAACGGTCGTGACAAGAGCTGAATTGCCGGTCACAACCGGTTCTGCGGCCGTCTGCAGGTAGACCGTGTGGCGCTGCCCGTCGGCCGACTGCGCGATGGCGATCGCCCCGCCCAGGCCTGGGCTGGCGCCGAGCGGCGTGATCTGGAGGGTGATGTGGGGTGCCTCCGCGACCTCGATCAGGTGGGCGAGCTGCTCCCGCATGACCTCCGCTCCGCCGATGGGCCGGTCGAGGGCGCCCTCGTCGAGGAGCACCAGATACATCGGCGGCTGGGTCCGGCTGAGGATCTTCTGCCGCGCGAGCCGCGCGGCGACGAGGGTCTCGACCTGCTGCTGGTCGAAGCCCGGCTCGCAGCGCAGCAGCGCGCGGGCGTACGCCTCGGTCTGCAGCAGTCCGGGCACGACCAGCGGCTCCCACGTCCTGAGCGCGCGGGCCTCCTCTTCCTCGGCCAGCCAGGGCCGGAACCAGGCGGGCGCCTGGTTGCGGTACTTGGAGATCTCGGCCCACAGCTCCCACAGCCCCGGCCCGAGGATCTGCTCGCACCTGGTGATGAGCTGCTCGACGGGAGTGCGTTTCCCGATCTCCACCGAGCCGATCAGGCTCGTCGAGTATCCGATGCGGCGGCCCAACTCCGCCTGGGTCATGCCTTGCTCCAACCGCAGTCGTCGGAGTTCGGCGCCGAATTCCTGTTTTCTTCCCGCTGCCGGGTCCAGCTCGCGTGGCGCAGGCATGACCACCTCCCTGTGGTGCGTCCCACAAAAAAATCACACGTTTGACACACATCCATGCGACACCTTGCCAGGTGATCGCTTTTACTACTCCGCCCACAAAGTACATCCCAAACGGCACTCTATGAAGAGGAAATGAGAGATGAACGAAAATCGCGAACCCATCCCACGGCAACCCCTAGCACCGATGTAGCACGTGCCCGTATTTATCGGACAGAAAAGGCAATGGCGGTGATTTAATGGCTTCAGGGGCCGATCTCATTAAGGTGGGCATTTTAAAATTGCCTCGCGACGACAGGGCGCCGGGCCTCGTTCGCCGGGAGATGCGACGGTGGCTCGGAGCGGAGCACCCGGGACTGTCCCGGCTCATCCTGGCGGCCTCCGAACTGGTGACGAACGCGGTGAGACACGCCGACCCGGGTCAGGGCAGGAACTGGGTGATCACCGCGCTGCACGAGGGGCCCGGCTTCCTGAGGCTGGCGGTCACCGATCCGGGTTCCGCGTTCTCGATCCCGCACCAGGTCTCCGTGGCGTCCGTCACGGAGACCTGGTCGGGCCGGGAGGGCGGGCGCGGGCTGTTCATCGTCAACAGACTGTCCGGCG
Source organism: Streptosporangium sp. NPDC051023 (assembly GCF_040689595.1). Classification (NCBI taxonomy): domain Bacteria; kingdom Bacillati; phylum Actinomycetota; class Actinomycetes; order Streptosporangiales; family Streptosporangiaceae; genus Streptosporangium; species Streptosporangium sp. NPDC051023. The sequence continues at coordinate 1,748 of NZ_JBFBCE010000015.1, forward strand.
GACGCTGGGGAACCCACACCGCGCCCGGCACCCGGCACCGCGTCGTCTGGTGCCACCTGTCCCCCACCCCCGTCGAGGACAAAGACCCCTCGGGCATGCCCTCCGCGCCCCGGGGCACAGGCCCGGCGCAGGCGCCGCCCTCCCCGCGAGGCGCCTCAGCGCGCCTGGCCGTACCCGAACCGCGAAGACCCCGATGAGCGCGACGGCCGCCCGGACAGTGGAGAAAACACCGAGAGCCGGGCGGCTGCCCACGTCCCGACGCAAGGAGGAGTTCCGGGGGCAAGTTCCCCCTTGAAGCAGGACACCTGGACACCGGTGTCCCGTCCGGATGAAATCGACGGCCGGGACAGATCCTGACCTGTGGCACGACAACTTGGTCCGAACGGTTTCGAACGGAGTTGTTCAGGTCTTCCTGTCAGCGAGAGCAACTCAAACGCCGGGGTTGTTGATCGGCATGGGCACCGGCAAGCCCGCCCCGGAGCCCTGCGACCGGTGTGGCGTCCGGTTCGAAATTCGATAGCTTTCGCGCGGCTGCCGTCGTTAGCGTGTCACGGTGATCTACGAGCATCCTTTGGCGTATGTGCTCGGCCTGGAGGGCATTGCTCTGATGCGGTCCTACATCGGCGAGCACGACCGCGCGTTCATCGAGGCGCGCCTAGCCGAGATCCGCAAGTTCCTCGACGACGACTCCCTGGCCGACGCCGCCGTCGAGGTGGCCCGCGTGGACACCGTGGAGGGTTACCGGATCTGGTCGCAGACCTACGACGGGCCCAACACCGCGTTCGACCTCGACGAGCCCTTCATCAGGAAGATCGTTGGCACACTGCCGGCCGGCGACGCGCTGGACGCGGCGTGCGGTACCGGCAGGATGGCGGCTTACCTGGCCGGTCGCGGCCATCGGGTACGCGGCGTGGACAACTCGCCCGACATGCTGGAGCGGGCGCGCCATCGGGTGCCGCAGGCAGAGTTCCGGCTGGGCGACCTGTCTTGTCTGCCGGTGCCCGACGAGTCCGTCGACCTGGTGGTCTGCTCGCTGGCGTTGACGCATGTGCCCGTGCTGGACCCGGTGCTGGCCGAGTTCGCCCGAGTGTTGCGGCCTGGCGGGCATGTGGTGACCGCCGACATCCATCCCGAGGGCGTGGCACAGGGGGCGGTCCCGCCTGTACGGCTGCCGGACGGCCGGCCGGGGAGAGTGGCCACCCACCGCCACCTGGTCGGGGACTATGTACGAGCCGCGCTGGCGGCGGGGCTCCAGGTGCGGCGCTGCGAGGAGCCCCGGCACCTGCCAGGGGAGCCGCGCGAGCGGACCGACGTCCTGGAGCCGTGGGACGTGTGGCCGTGGGCCCTGTGTGACCTGGCGCCCGAGGCGGCGCACGCGGCCATCGCCGGGACGCCGTCAATGCTGTTCTGGCACTTTCAGCGCTAGCCTGATGCCGAGGTGGAGGAAGGCGAAGCGAACGGTCATCGTGCCGCCCTGCCGTACCGGGTAAGAACGGCGGCGCCGACCGGCTCGACCGAAACGCGGTTCAGGTAGACGGGTGACCCGCCGACGGGGAAGAGCCGCTCGCCGGTGCCGAGGATCGTGGGGAAGGTCAGCAGCCGGTATTCGTCGATCAGGTCCTCGGCCATCAGCGCGTGCACGACGCTCAGGCTCCCGGTGATGATCACGTCACGCCGCTCGCGTTTGACGGCGTCGACGAGGTCGCCGTCGATGACCGTGGAGTTCGCCCATGCCGAGGTGTCGGTCAGCGTATGGGAGACGACCAGCTTCGGCACGGCGTTCATCCGCGCGGAGAACGGGTCGTCGCGTCCCGGCCACAGCCGCGAGAACAGCTGCCAGGTCCTGCGCCCCAGCATCATGACCCCGTCGTCCATCGTGCTCCCGAGCCGGAACTTGTCCCCGGCGACCGTCTCGGGACCGTGCCGGAACGCCCAGCCGCCGGTCGGCGTGCCCGCGGAGCCGTCCGGGTCGGACGCGATCCCGTCCAGGGTGATGAACTCAATGACGATGACGCTCACGATGGATGTCCTTTCGATCGATGCTCACTCGTACATACCGGCGGCATCGGTCCAACTCATCGCCTCGGGCCGAACTCGTCGAAAGAAATCCACTGGAGCAGGTCAAAGGCCTCGAACACGGCGGGATCGGCACAACGGCCCCCTGCGTGCGGAACCACCGCATACCTTCACCGGATTCGTGATGTTCTACGGGCGCCGGCACGGCGAGTGCCGGCACGAACGTGATCGGCGCCTTCGAGCGGCGCAACCCGGTGAACCCTCCCGATCAGAGCACTATCCGGGAATTTTGTCCCGCTGGTGTGGGCACAGGTTGACGATGGCGACCCTCGCTATGTACGCAGACGTCTCCAGGTCGAACCCGCCGGTACCGAGGGCCGCGGCCTCGGCGAAACCCTTTCCTTCCTCCAGCGCCTTGCATATGTTCCAGCCGAGCCGCCCCAGTTTGTAGGAATCGGCGTCCTTCAGCGCTTTTCGTTGCTTCACCGAAGCCGTGAACACCGCTTCGCGTGCCGACGCCGACGGGTCGGGCGCCGACGTCGGTTCCATGCTCGGTCCGGTGTCATCAACCAGGGGAAGCACTTCCACGGGCATCGGCGTCGAAGCCGAAGCCTCTGGCATCGGCGTCGAAGCTGAAGCCGCCGGCTTCGGCGTGGGCCTCTCGGCGTCATCGTCCGACAGGGCGGCCAGGCCACCCAGCAGGCCGAGCACGCCCACCACCGCGATGACCGCGACGATCGCCACGCCCTTGCCACTCCTCCTGGGCGGCGACGGAGGTGAACCTGGCCGCTGTCCGAGTGGCGGATCCATGGGGGGAGGCTGTTGCGGGTACGGCTGCCGAGACTGCCCCGGCCGCTGCGGGGGCTGTTGCGGAGGATGCATTCGCGCACCATACGCCCCATATTTGGTGATCTATCTGGAAATACCCGAGATGAACACCCGAAAAGGATCATCGGAGCGACCCAAAGCCCACCCGGCCGACCACCGTTCTCGCCCTGACATGCCATCACGAGTCGGAGCGACGCATCCGGCCCTCGGCCGGCGGACGGCACCCCTCGTTTCGGGCGGTCTTATATCGAGTAGGCGCCGGAGGCGAGGGCGATGACGCCGACCACGGTCATCAGCAGCGCCGAGCCGGGGTGCATGGCGATCGAGATGCGGATGTCCTGCTTCTTCCAGGCGAGCCAGACGCCCGGGTAGAGGAAGACGAGCTTCGACAGGACCGTCCAAGGGGCCCAGAAGTGGTACACCGAGAAGAAGAAGGTGTTGAAGAACGGGGCCCACTTGCCGAGCTGCGGGAGGCGGGGCAGCAGGAATCCGCGGAAGTAGTACTCCTCGAGCAGGGGCAGGGTGAAGCCGGTGAACGGCGCGCAGATGAGCAGCGTGGTGAGCACGAGCTCCTGCGAGTAGCCCTGGAGGTAGGCGGTGCCGTCGGGGCCTGCGCCCTGGTAGTTCACCCAGGTGAAGAACCAGTCGTAGACGACGTTGTCCAGCGGGGTCAGCGAGAGCGAGACCACGGTCATCCACACGAGGCACGCGGTCCCGAGCCAGAAGACCTTGCCGCGCGAGACCGGCTTGTCGCGGTAGTGGACGACACCCTTCAGCGTGAAGCGGCCGGTCTGCTTCTTGCCCAGCCACAGCAGGAACAGCTGGAGCGGGAAGAGCACAACCGCGAGGGCGATGGCCCAGGCCAGAAAGATCGGGAAGTCCATCGCCCGGACCAGGGGGGCGGCGATGAACGCGTACACGGCGACGATGAGCGCGCCGGGCACCAGGTGCAGTGCGATGGAGAACGGGACCGAGTGACGGTCGGCGAGGAGCTTCGCGACGAAGCCTTTCGGCTGGGCGCCTTGGGGGTCGGCCGGGGGCCGCATTGCTGTATCCATGCCGAGAATCGTGGCCCCGCGCCCTTACACGGACCTGACATCGCTCTGACACGGCTTCGAGTCGCCGTGAAAGGCGCAGGTTACGGCGGATGTGGACCGGGCGGGAGCTATCAGGTCGCTCCCGCGTCGCGGGTTCGACGGGCATCGGAACTATCTCCAGGAACTGCTGTACGGCGACGCCGCCCCGGACGCCGAGACCGTATGGCAGACCACCGCGGACGACAGCGATCCGGTCACTGACATTCTGTCCGCGCCGCACTGACATATTCGCCGCGCTCAACAGTGTTGAGCTGAACTCAACCTGATCTTGATCTTGATCTGTCGAAATCCCGTGGGTTCCGTCGTTGTCCTGTCCGTCGGAAAGCCGCACCTCTTCGCGGTGCTGACCTGCGAACTGCGATGTAGGCCCGAACAGGGCCGCCGCAGGTTGCCCGGAATCACTGTGCATTGTCGGGAACGACGGTTGTCGCGCACGGACCTGACGTCAGCGGATCGCGCGGACTCGTTGTCAGTGAGCTCGAATGACACCGGCGGCCGACGGCTGGCTGCCGTACGGGCCCTCCACTCGAGTTCGTGTCACCACGCCCAAAGTAGCGAGGAAGACCAGGTCAAAGCCCCTCGACGGAACCTTTGATCAGGATGCGAAGCCGTAGCGCTCCGCGGTTAACCGGGACACCAGTCTTCTCCTCCGGTCGATGAACAGTCACGACGTGGCCTGGCTTCTCCGTTAGACGATGAGGGCCGATCAAGGGTCCCGGTAGCAATCGCCGTGAAAACAACGGATATGCAGTTCAGGGCGCTCTCGAAGTGCTGGGCACCCCCTGGCATGGAGCCGCTGACCCGCATATCCGTTGAAAATTTCCCATTGTTCACCTAAGCGTCCTTTCGAATTCGACAGTCGCTTTCGGGCGCCTATGGGCTGGGACGGACACTCATTCGGGCTCGCGCTCCGGGAGGAAGACGGGACCCAGTCCAGCACGCCGACGCGAAGGGTTTCTTGTTCATGACCAGTCTCCGCGCGCTCTTAGGGGCGATCGTCGTCTTCGTGGCGTTGCCGATCGGTTTCGCCCCGGCGGCGCACGCCGCCACCGTGCCGTCGCAGGGTTCCGCCACTCAGCTCGACGTCGGCAACTGGAACGTCGAGTGGTTCGGTGACACGGGCCTCGGCCCGACCGACGAGGCGCTGCAGCAGGCCAACGTTCGCGATGTCATGGCCGGTGCCGACATGGATGTCTGGGGCCTGTCCGAGGTCGTCAGCACATCCGCGTTCAACACCCTCGTCTCTGGTATGCCCGGCTTCACCGGGGTCCTGGCGAACGACCCGATCGTGACGAACGGGCCGCAGTACTACTCGGACTTCAGCAACGCCGAGCAGAAGGTCGCGCTCGTCTGGCGCAGCAGCATGGCCAGCCTGGTGAGCGCGAAGGTCATCCTGACGAGCCAGAACAGCAACTTCGCGGGCCGCCCGCCGGTCGAGTTCACGCTGCGCGGCACCTTCGACGGCGCGACCCGTGACCTCGTCTTCATCGTCCTGCACGCGAAGGCCGGTTCCACCCAGGATGCGTGGAACCTGCGCAACCCCGCGTCCCAGGCCCTCAAGTCGTACCTCGACTCGACGTACCCGACGCAGGACGTCTTCGTGATCGGCGACTGGAACGACGACGTCGACACGTCCATCACGCCCGGGCAAGCATCGCCGTACGCCAACTTCGTGAACGACACGGCGCGTTACAGCTTCCCGACGCGGGCACTGTCCCTGGCCGGAGTCGCGTCGACCACGGGCTACCCGGACTTCATCGACCACCAGCTCAACACCAACGAGGTCAACGCGAAGTACGTCGCGGGCTCGGCGACCGCGTTCCAGCCCCAGGCGTACGTTCCGAACTACGCGACCACGACCAGCGATCACTACCCGGTGCTGGCCCGGTACACCTTCACCCTCGGCGGCGGAGGCGGTACCAACCAGCCGCCCACGGCCGCGTTCACGCCCTCCTGCACCAACCTCACGTGCACCTTCACCGACGGCAGCGCCGACGCTGACGGCACGATCACGGGCCGCAGCTGGACCTTCGGCGACGGCCAGACCTCGACCGCTACGAACCCCTCGGTCACCTACGCCGCGGCGGGCAGCTACCCGGTGAGCCTTACCGTGACCGACAATGGCGGCGCCACGCACACGGCGACCCAGAACGTCACGGTCACCGCAGGCGGCGGTCCGGCCAACGTCATCATCAACGAGGTCCTCGCCAACGAGCCGGGGAGCAGCACCGCCGGCGAGGCCGTCGAGATCGTGAACATCGGTGGCACCGCGATCTCCATCGCGGGCTGGACGGTCCGGGACTCCACGGCCGTGCGACACACCTTCGCGGCCGGCACGACGCTGCAGCCCGGCAAGGCGATCACCGTGTTCGGGGGAGCCTCCGGCATCCCCGGTGGCATCGTGGCCGTGGCGGCGAGCACCGGTGACCTCAACCTGGCCAACAGCGGCGACCAGGTGATCCTCCGGAACGCGGCCAACACGACGATCCAGTCGATGAGCTACACCTCGAGCCAGGCGAGCTCCGACGGCGTCTCGATCAACCGGAGCCCTGACGGCTCGGCGACCGGCGCGTGGGTCAAGCACGACACGATCAGCTCGCTGCCGCGGTCGCCCGGCCAGCGCGCCAACGGAACGGTGTACTGAGTCAGCACCGACACTCGCCACGCCGGGGATCGTGGCACCGCGCGGCGCCACGATCCCCCGCTCGGCGAGAAGTACCTTGCGAACACCGTCACAGGGCGAGTTCTACCGAGGCCACACCGTGCTCACAACCGCGATGGCGTACAACAACGCCAGCCTGCTCGCCCGGCCCGACAGCGACTGGTTGAGACCTGCTGCAGCGGACGACGCACACTGAGGCTCCCGAATTGGTCGTCGTGTGCACAGGACTTCGGAAATCTGTGCACACGACTCCAGAAATCGACACCGGAGCAGGGTTTGTGATCTTTTCCGAGAAATGATCGATTCTCAAACAAGATCGGCTAAATGGGGAGCCAGGCGCCCCGGCTCCCACCCGCGGGTCAGCGGCCGGTGACCCGCCTCGGCTCGGCCGCCCGGGGTTCGTCGGCGGTGCGATCGCCAGCGGTCTGGCCAGGGCGGCGGGTGCGGACGCTGGCCCAGCTGACGAGAGCGGTGGCCAGGTTCAAGACGCTGACGGCCAGCGGGACCCAGACGGGCAAGTCGTACATGACGGGCTCCAAGCAATCGCGGGGGTCGTAATGAAGGTCGGGCCGGCCAGCGCCGTGTGGTGCTGATGCCCAGTGCACCCGACGCCCGGCCGAGCTGGCTGCGGCCCTGGATGCGCTGCGGGCGGGACGCTCCTACGCCGAACTGGCCAGGGCGGTACGGCCGGCACGGCTGGCCTCCAGCACTCTCAGTGACCTGCTGTCTGGCAAGAGCCGCCCCTCGGCGGAGACGCTGGAGCTGTTCCTGACCGCCTGCGACCTGCCCGAGGAGGCATGGAGGCCGTGGCAGGCAGCGCGGCGGCTCTGTCCGCAGCTGTCCTGCTCGCCACAGCTGATCAGGTGAGCGGCTGATTCAGGCCCAATCCAGCGGGTCGCGGAGCGGAACCATGCGACCGAAATATGAGAAAGCGTTAGCTCCTCGACCTCGGCATTTGATGGTCATCTTGAGGTGATCATCCCCGCCTCGTTGAGGAGCCCCTTGGTGAAGATCCGCACACTGCACACCATGGCGATGCTCGCACTCACTCTTGGCGTCAGCGCCTTGTCTGCCGCCCCCGCGACCGCGACTGCCGCCAGCACCACCACATCCACCGCCGAGGCCCGTTCCTCTGTGTCCCTGCCGCCGGACTGGTACCGGCAGGGACCCTTCTCGTCCCAGGACGCCTGCTGGACGGCCAGGCAGGAGGGCGCCGACCGCGGCGACTACACCGCGGCGAGCGGCTGCTACCACTACGACGGCGGCCAGGGCTGGCCAGCGGGCTGGTACTTCGACGTGTACCTCCCGTGACCCTCAACACGGCACAAACCGGCCCTGCACGCTGGGCCATGTGTCCGGAATATGGAAAGCCGAGAGCTCCCCACCCTCGCTGATCGGTGCTCATCTGAAGGTGTCCCCTACCAGCCGCAAGGAGACCTCGTGAAAATCCGTCGACTATCCACCGCAGCCGTACTCGCGGCGATGAGCGCTGGCGTCCTGGCCGGTGCGACACCCGCCGTTGCCTCCAGCCAGGCAAGCGCCACCACTGCCTCTGCCAGTGAGCAACCCTCTCTGATGGCAGAGCAGTGGTATCGAAGAGGCCCCTACCCGACCCTGGCTGCCTGCCGGGCGGCACTGCTGGAGGTCTTCACCGACCTACCGATAACCGACTGCTATTACTACGACGGCGACCCGCGCCCGGGGAGGCGGGGGTACTACTACGACATATACATGTGACGAACGGGACGCATCGCGCCTGCCTGCCCCGTGATTGGTGCGATTGACGCCCCCGTCTCCGAGGTGAGCTCTCCGCCGCGCCATCCAGCGCCGGGCCACCGCGCCAGGGGCGGAAATTGCTAGGTCTTGTGCAGGTTCTGCCAGGGGCTGCTGCGTGGCGGGCCGCTCGGCGTCACCAACGTCGGGCGGCAGGAGCAGGGGGCGCGTCTCCTTCCTCTACTCTGGACGGCCCGCGGTGGGACATGCATCGTCGCAGTTCAGGGCCTCGGCGATCCGAATCTGCCGTATTCCGGTGGCACCCGTGAAGGGGCGGCGGGCACGGGGGGAGGGAAGGTCGGTACCGACCATCAGCGCGGTAGGGTCCGTCTTCATGCCACCGCGTCGGCGCGCAGGTCGAGGGTCCAGTTCTGGCCGACGAGATCATGGCCGTAGCTGTGGTGGCGCTCCTCGTCGGCGAGGGTGAAGCCGAAGCTCTGGTAGATCTTGCGCGCCGCCGCCAGCACGTCGTTGGTCCACAGAGTCACCTGCTCGTAGCCTGCCTCACGGGCGAAGGTCAGGCACTCCTCGACCAGGCGCGTCCCGAGGCGAAGGCCCCTGCCCTCCGGTGTGACGAGCAGGATCCGCAGCTTGGCTGCCTTCGGCTGATCGCCCGCGACGAGGAAGATGCAGCCCACCCGCCGGCCGTCGACCTCGGCGATCCAGCCCGCCTCACGGGCCGGGTCGTGCTTGGCGCCGTAGTCGGCGACGATCTTGGCGACCAGGACCTCGAAGTCGGTGTTCCAGCCGAACTGCTGGTCGTATGCCTCGCCGTGGGCCATCACCACCCATCCCAGGTCGCCGGGACGGTCGGCGCGACGTACGACGACTTGCTTCTGATCTTGCTGCGACATTCGCTGCTCTCCTGTACTGCTGCGCTCATTCACTGAAACGACTGTTTCAGTTAGGCTAACCGCATGCCCCAGGAAGAACCAACCCCCTCCGCCCGGCAGACCGAGCTACTGGAGGCGGCGTACCAGTACGCGCTCGCCCACGGCCTGACCGACCTGTCACTGCGCCCGCTGGCCGAGGCCATCGGCTCCAGTCCGCGGGTCCTGCTGTTTCTCTTCGAAAGCAAGGACGGCCTGCTGCGAGCGCTGCTGGCGCGCGCCCGCGCCGACGAGCTGGCACTCCTGGGTCAGGCCGGGCGGCCCGATCGTCCCACCGGACTCGTGTCGGCCGTCCAACGGGTCTGGACGTGGCTCGCCGCGAAGGAGCACCGGCCACTGCTGCGGCTGTGGGCCGAGGCGTACACGCGTTCCCTCGTCCAGCCCGACGGGGCCTGGACCGGGTTCGCCCGTGCGACGGTGGAGGACTGGCTCGGCGTCCTGGCCGGCTTCCAGCCGCCGACCGAACGTGACAGCGAGGACGGTGCCGCCCGCCGCACCCTGGCCCTGGCCGTACTGCGAGGCGCCCTGCTCGACCTCCTCGCCACGGACGACGAGAAGCGGGTCACCGCCGCCGTCGAACACCAGCTCGCCCTGCTGCACGACGGAAACGGGGGCGGCTGACGGCCTGGCTCACTCGGCGCAGACCCTCACAGTGACGGGGCGGTCTCGGCCCCGGCATCTGTCTCCTGCCCTGCTCAGCCGGGGCGATGAGTCCTTCCGGTGAGGCGGTCCGTTCGCATGATCGCTCCGTTGGTCATCGAATCGGCCAGGCCACCTGGGTGAGCAGGTCGGCCTCGGCGGTCACAGCCGGGTCGTTGAGATAGGTCTCCCGGGGCGGGCCTGCGATCTCGTGACCGTGCTCGGTAATCCAGGTGGTCAGGGCGTGGTAGGCGGGGGCGATCTCGTCGTGGCGGCCTTGGTGGGTGGTGGCCGCGGCGGTGACCTCGGCCGTCTGGCCGACCTGCACGGGAGAGGCTGCGGCGACGGGTGCCCCGATCGGTATGCAGATCTCGATGTCGCCGTCGTTGTCGGCGTCGATGACATCGTGGAACACCAGGAAGGGGGCACCGGCCGGGTGCCGGCCTGCTTGCGTGAGGGCCCCGACGAGGACGCCGAAGCCCTCGGCGACCGTCGCACCGGTACCGGCCAGATCGGTGTGGCGGCGCACAGATGCCACGATCTGCGCGGGCAGGTTTTCGACAGTGATCGTGTAGTTCATGAGGCGCTCCTCGCCGTTGATCAGCCGGGTGATGACGGCCAGCATGTGATCGTGGCGATCGCGCTCCGCCCGCAGGCGTTGCCGGTGCGCGGCCAGCAGGCCGGAGACGTCCGCCGGAGAGGCGGCCAGCACTAGCCTGATCTCCTCGATCGGCATGTCGAGTGCCCGCAGCCTGCGGATCGATTCCGCCTTGCCCGCCTGTCCGAGCGCGTAGTAGCGATAGCCACTGGAGGCGTCGACCTTCGCCGGTCGCAGCAGATCCAGCTCGTCATAGAGGCGCAACGCCTTGACCGACAGCCGGGTCATGGCCGAGAACGTGCCGATCAGCACCAGCTGAGCCATCACCAACCTCCATCACATCCTGGTCCGCCCACCGTCGTCCCTCCTCCCAGGGGAGAGTCAATCCGGCGCCCGTGAGCACATCGCGCGGTAGAAGATGATTGGGCCCTGCCACTTTCCAGCACGACGCCCGACTACGTCCGCCATCGCCATGGGGATCAAGGACAGGCAGTCAGAGCACCAGATCGTCGTGTTCGTCGAAGATCCAACCATCTTCGTAGAGCACCTCGAACAGGTGGCCGTCGGGATCGGTGAAGTATCCGCTGTGTCCCCAGGGATTCGGGCCGGCCGGGCGGGTGACGGTGGCGCCCAGCTCGGCGGCCTTGGCCATGACCTGGTAAACCTCCTCGGCGCTGCGGGCCACATACGCCAGGGCGAAGCCGGCGAAGCCACCCGGCTCCCGGTCGGGTAGACCGGCGTCGGCCGCGAAGGCCGCCCGGGACTGAAACGCGACCGCGACCCCACCCAATTCGAACAGCGCGAACTCGTCCGAGCCCGCCGTGGACCTTCGCCAGCCCAGCGCCTGGTAGAAGGCGACCGAGGCGGCGACATCGCGCACACCAAGCAGGATCAGATTGAGTCGCTGCCGCATGTCTTCCTCCTGGGAACCGGTGCCCGGCACGTCATCCTGCCATTGGGCGGCTGCTAACGTCCCGACGCATGGACGACAGCGTGTACGTGGGCAACGCGGGCAAGGACGCGGCACTGGACCGGGGATGGCTCCTGGGCCACTTCAGGGACGCCGGGGACCCGCGGCACAGCGAGGACGTGGAGATCAAGTGGGGCGTCCACCCGCCCGGCGACCGGCGGACCCAGTGGGTGAGAGGCGAGGAGCGGACGGCTCTCCTCGTGCTCATCAGCGGTCGCTTCCGTGTCGAGCTCCCGGGGCGCAGCGTCCTGCTGGAGCAGCAGGGCGACTACGTCGTGTGGGGCCGGGGAGTCGACCACTCCTGGTGCGCGGAGGAGGAGTCGGTGGTGCTGACGGTCCGGTGGCCGTCCGTGCCCGGCTACGCGGCCGTGCAGGAGAATCAGGCCGGGGCGCCGCTCGACCCAATGTGAACGTGTACCTTGGCGGCAAGCCTGATCGCCATCTCGCTGGTACGGCACAGCTCGGGCGGTCTGCGAGTGACACCGGGTGACCGACGGCGAGTCCCTCGGGGGTGCACCGGGGACTCGTCCGGGACCGGAGGGGATCCCGCGCGAAGACGGCGGGTCTCCTGTGCCGTCAAGAACCGGAGACGAGGGGATTCCGCGGGACGGCGAAGGCGGACGCGGCCTGGCGGACGCTTCCCGGCGGCACCCCGAAGGCCCGTTTGAACGCCCTGCAGAACGCCGCCTCCGACTGGTAGCCGAATCGGTGGGCGACGGCCGAGAGCGACTCCGAGGTCTGCCGCAGATGCGTGCGGGCCAGTTGCATCCGCCACCGGGCCACGTAGCGCATGGCGGGCTCGCCGACCAGGCCGGTGAAGCGCGCGGAGAAGGCAGAGCGTGACATGCCCGCCTCCCGGGCGAGCGAGGCGACGCTCCACTCCCGCTCCGGCGCGCGGTGGATGGAGGCGAGCGCCCGCCCCACCTGCTCATCGCGCAGGGCGGCCAGCCAGCCCCGTCTCGCCTCCGGCGCGGAGTCCAGCCAGGACCGGATCGCCTGGATGACGAGGACGTCGGCGAGCCGGGTGATGACGGTCTCCCCACCGGGCCGCAGCGCGACCGCCTCCCTGGCGATGAGGCGGAGCGTGCTGTCGAGCCAGCCCGCGGCGTCGTCGTCCCAGGTGTCGATGTGCAGGACCCCGGGCAGCTGCGCGACGAGACGCTGGGCCACCACGTGGTCGAGGCGCACCACGCCGTAGGTGACATGGGTGACCTCCCCGCCGCCGCCGTGACGCATGATCTCGTACCGGTCGCTGATCTGCTCGACCGGTATGTCGAACAGCGGCCTGGTCTCCGCCCGCGGATCACTGCGCACCCGGTGCGGGGTGCCGTGCGGGATCAGCGTAAAGCTGCCCTGCCGGAGCAGGCGCGACCCGGCTCCGTCGACCTCGAGCAGGCACTGACCCGAGGTGACCACCTGGAACGTCATGACCCCATCGAGCCGCGGCACATCGACCCCCCAGGGGGCGGTGAGCTCGGCACGGCAGTAGAGGGTGCCTGTGAGCCGGAGCAGGTGCAGGACCTCACCGAGGACGTCGTCCTGCGGAGGGAGGGGTCTGGCGACGCTCGGCATGGATGTCATCGTGCCACCGCAAATGGCTGGTCGTCCAAGAGCTTGGACGATCGGCAAAGAAGTACGGACTGAACATCATTGTGGGTCCAGATGCCCTCCGCCATGGTGGATGTCACCGCCAACCAGAGGAGCATCGGAAGCCATGTCCCAACCGCCCGTTCTCGTCATCGGCTCGACCGGAAAGACCGGCCGCCGGATCGTCCACCGGCTCGCCGAGCGCGGCCACCCCGTCAAAGGGGTCTCGCGGCGCTCCGACCCGCCCTTCGACTGGCAGGAGCCCTCGACCTGGTCCGCGGCCCTGCGCGGCGCCGGATCCGTCTACGTCTCCTTCTTCCCCGACCTGGCCGTGCCCGGCGCGCGGGACGCGATCGAGGCGCTGGCCTCGTGCGCGGCGCGGGCGGGCGTCGAACGGCTGGTGCTGCTCTCCGGGCGGGGCGAGGCAGGGGCTCAGCTCTGCGAGGCGATCGTCCGCGACTCCGGCCTGGACCACACGATCATCCAGGCGAGCTGGTTCTCCCAGAACTTCACCGAGGGCCACCTGCTCAGGCCGGTGCTCGACGGCGTGATCGCGCTGCCCGTGGGCGACGCCGTCGAACCGATCGTCGACGCCGACGACATCGCCGACGTCGCGGTCGCCGCTCTCACCGAGGAGCGTCACTCCGGCCGGACCTACGAGCTCACCGGACCGCGTCTACTGACGTTCGCCGAGGTCGCGGCCGAGATCTCGAAGGCCGCCCGCAGGACCGTCGAGTATCTCCCCATCTCTCCCGGGCAGTTCCACGCCGCCCTCACCCAGGAAATGGGGCCGGAGACCGCAGGCCTGCTCACCGACCTGTGCGCGGAGATGTCCGACGGCCGCAACGCCTCGCTCGGACACGGTGTGCGGGAGGCGCTCGGCCGTGAGCCGCGTGACTTCGGCGACTTCTGCAGCGCCGCCGCCGCGTCCGGCGTGTGGGAACCGTGACCCCGCCGACCCCGCCCCCGCCGGACCCGCGGGAGGAGCCCGCGTTCCGGCTCGCAGACATTCACCCCTCGAAGGGAACCGACAGCATGCGAACCCCAAGGACGGCGAAGGCCGTACTCCTCGTCTCCGGCCTCGTCGCGATCGGAATCGGCGGGGCGATCCTCCTCGCGCCGGTCGCCTTTCACGAGGTCAACGGCATCCATCTCGACGGCAGCAGCCTGCTCAGCGAGACGCGGGCCCCGGGCGGCGCGCTTCTGGCGACCGGCGTCCTGATCACGCTCGGCGCGTTCGTCCCCCGCCTGACGTTCACCGCCGCGATCGCCGGTGCCCTGACATACCTCTCCTACGGCCTGTCCCGGGTCCTGAGCGTCGCGGTCGACGGAGTGCCGGCGAGTGGGCTCGTACTGTCGGCCGCGGTGGAGATGGTCATCGGGCTGGCCTGCGCCCTCGTCCTCGTCCGGCACATCCGGCAGGACCGGGGGGCGGGCCCGTCCTGAGCGGCCGCCTCCCGGCGATGAGGCCCGCGCTCCGTCGGGCCTTGGGCGTCAGCGGCGGCGGGGGCCCATGGTCGAGCCGATCACCGCGTCCGCGTCGTGAGCGTGCACCTTGGCGGCGAGCCTGATCGCCATCTCGCTGGTACGGCGCAGCTCGGCCTCGACCCGGTCCTTGCCGGACTGGCCGACCTGCACGCCGAAATAGGCGCCGATGATCGCACCCGAGACGCCGACGAGCCCGGCGAACGGGGCGGCGGTGTCACCGTCCCTGAAGGCGATCACCACGAAGGCGCCCAGGATGACGATCAGGCCGGTGACGACGACGTAGAACCCGTAACGCCAGCGGGCCGCCTCCGCCTTGGCGGCCACGGCCTCGTCCTCGGTCATCATCGCCGCGAGCGCCGCGGGGATCTCGACGGTCTCGCCGGACGCGGCGGGGGGCATTGCGGAGGACGTTACCGCGGGGGGCTTGGGGCGGGGCGGGGCGGGCGGGGCGGAGTTGTTGGTGGCCGTCACAGGTTCTCCCACTTCTCGATAGAGCAAGCACGAATCTCCCACGCTTTCCATAGTCAAGCCAAGTCAGGACTTTGGCGTGGGATCCGACATTCCTACCAGCGCACCGCCTGCCCAAACCCTCTGGCGGGGAACCACTAGGCTGACGCCCCGTGACCGAACTGTCCGCGCTCTCCGCCGTCCCCACCGGAACCCGGGACGGAGTGCTGCGCTTCTACTTCGGCCCGATGGACTGCGGCAAGTCCACGCTGGCCCTGCAGATGAACTACAACCACCGCCGTCAGGGCAGGCGCGGCCTGGTGCTGACCAAGCACGACCGCTCGGGCGGCCCCCAGGTGACCAGCCGGATCGGCCTGGGCAGCGAGGCTATCGAGGTCGTGGACGACCTCGACCTGGTCGCGCTGGTCCGCGAGCACCAGCGTGTCGACTACGTGATCTGCGACGAGGCGTGTTTCTACACCGTCGCCCAGATCGAGCAGCTCGCCGACCTCACCGACGACTTCGGCATCGACGTCTACGCCTTCGGCCTGGCCTCCGACTTCCGGTCACAGATGTTCCCCGCCGCCCAGCGGCTGTTCGAACTGGCCGACGAGATCAGCCGCCTGCAGGTGGAGGTGCTGTGCTGGTGCGGCAGGCCGGGGCGCCTGAACGCCCGCGTGGTCGGCGGCACGCTGGTGCGCACCGGGGAGCAGGTGGTCATCGGCGACACGGGCGACGCCAAGATCCGCTACCAGGTGCTCTGCCGCCGTCACTACCGTGCGGGCGATCTCGGCGAGGCCTGAGCCAGGAAAGGCCCCGCGGGACGTTCCCTCCGGCCGGTACGGCGGGCCGCACGCCCGGGAGTCCCGTGCCCGCCGTACCGTGGTGCCCGCCGTAGCGCGCTCCCGGATGTCAGACCGCGCAGTATCCGTCGTCGTCGCAGGCCTCGCCGCCGGTCCTCCCGGCCGCCGGGGCCTGCCCGGTCCGCTCGGCGACCTCCTCGAGGGCGGCGAGCAGGGCGTCCTCTGGCTGGGCGCCCGACACGGCGAACTGGCCCTCGAACAGGAACAGCGGGACGGAGCTGACCCCCAGGGCACGGGCCTTGGACAGCTCCTGGCGCACCGCCTCGGCTCCGTCCTGACCGTCGAGGTCCGCCTCGACGCCCAGCTCGTCGGCGAGCTTGCCGAGAACCTCACGCGAGCCGACGTCGAGACCGTCGGAGAAGTGGGCGGCGAAGAGGCGGTACAGCGCCTCCTCCCCCTTGCCCTGCTCGTCGGCGAGCCGGATGAGGCGGTGCGCGTCGAAGGTGTTGGCGTGGACCGCGTGCTCGAAGTGCAGCTCCAGCCCGTCCTGGGCGGCGACCTGGGTCACGTGCCCGAACATCTGCCCGGCCTTCTCGGTGCCGCCGAACTTGGCCGCCGCCCAGGTGAGCAGCGGGGCGCCGGTCGACTCCGCGCCCGGGTCGAGCTGGAACGGCCGGAACTCCACCTCGACCTCACCCCCCTTGGCCCGGTAGCGCTCCACGGCGCGGGCGAAGCGGGTGTGACCGATGTAGCACCAAGGACAGACCACGTCTGAATAGATTTCAACCTTCACAGAACGCTCCAACCAGCACGAAGCCCCGCTGATTCCACCCCGACGGGACGCGTCAGGAGGCGGCGGCGATCTCCTCGAGGCGGGCGGCGAGCTGAGCCGGTTCCCCGTCGACCAGCGCGACCACCCCGCGCCACCAGGCGAACCACTCGCCGCTGCGCCACATCCAGTCGACCTGCTCGATCGCGGCCACGACGTCGCCCCTGACCCGCCAGGCCTCGCCGACCTCCTCCGCCGAGGCGCCGTGGCGCAGCGACCAGGCGCGCAGGGTCTCGGCGGCGGCGGGATCGACCGGCTGCGCGTAGGGATCGGGCTCCTCGCCGTCGAGGCGGTGCGGGCCGAGGCCTGCCGCGACCCCCCAGCTCCACTGCGCCTCTGCGGGGCGGGAGTAACGCAGCGAGTCGAAGTCCAAGTTGGAGCCGAGGTCATCGTCGACGCGCCTGACCACGACCGCGTCGAGCCTGCCGCCCACGTCGAAGGAGACCAGGACCCGCTCGCCGGGCAGCGCGTCCTCGGGCAACTCGACCCGGTCCTCCGCCTGCCAGGAGTTCAGGTCGGTCGCGGCGAACGGCTGCCCCCAGACCTCGTCGGCGGCGTCGTCGGCGATCCAGGCGGCGAGCATCTCCAGCACGGTCAGGTCGGTCCACGGGTCGATCGCGGTCGCGGTGCGCAACACCTCGTCCGGCGAGGGCAGCTTCTCCCCACGTGCCCGCGACCACCACTCCTCGCCCAGGTCACGGGTGCCGACCAGCAGCGCGGCGAGCGCGGCCAGCTCGGTCGACCTGCGGGTGAGCGGGGCGCCGCGTGCGAGGTCCGCGCAGTGCGCGACGCGATCGGCGCCCAGCACGGCCCGCGCCTCACCGAGCAGGGTCACGGCGTCGGGTCGCTCCTCGCCGAACAGGTCACGAATCAGTCTTCTGGCCTCGGTCCGAGCGTCCTCCGCACGTGCCTCGCGCATACGCGTCAGGGTACGCCGGGAGCCCACCCGGCGCGAGGCTTCCGGCAAGCCGGAACCCCACGTGGCCCAGGGACCGTCCTGTCTCGTCATCGGAATGCCGGACGACAACGCCAAGACCCGTCGGCCGATCAAACGATCCCTGATCGCCCACGACCACTGAAGCCGATCAGAAGCCCTTGGAGCACCATCTACGGGACGCGGGATTCCGGGGAGCCGGGGAGCCGTCATCCGTCTGAGTCCTCCGGTGGGATGGCCGTGCCGTCGTCCTCCGGGGACGCGGCCCGGTACGCCGCGCGTCCCACCATGTAGGCGGCGACCGTCGCCGTGATCACCTGGAAGAACCCGGTCAGCAGCAGCGCTCCCGCGACGGCCCAGGTGGGACGGCGCAGCCACATGGCCAGCAGGATCAGCTGCAGGCCGAGCACCTGGGGCTTGGTCGCCGGGTGCATGCGCGCCAGGGTTCCGGAGAACCTGACCATCCCCACCCCGGCCGCGAACGCCAGCCCGGCGCCCAGCAGCATGCACACCGCCGCCGCCACGTCCCGCGCGGTCAACGGGCCCGCCCCGAGAAGAACCTGGCCAGCGAGACCGATCCGACGAACCCCACCAGGGACAGCACCAGCAGCACCGGCAGCGCCGAGTACCGCCCGAGGGCTGTCGCCCCCGCCGCGATCCCGCACATGACCACGGCGGTGAGCACGTCGAGCGCGACCGCCCTGTCCAGCATCGAGGGGCCGCGCACCAGCCTGCCGAGCGTCAGCGCCGCCGCGCCGCCGAGCAGCGCGAGCACCGTCAGGTACACCGTCGTCACCGTTGCTCCCCCTTACCGTCCGCGGTGCTCGTCAACGCAGCTCCTCCCGGTCCTCCGGGGTGCCGAAGGCCGCGACGATGGCGCTCTCCAGGCGTGTCACGTCGGCCTGGACCGTGGCAGGCACGTCCCCCCTGATTCCGAGCACGTGCAGCACCAGTTCCCTGTCCTCGAAGCGCGCCTCGAGCACCAGGCTGCCGGGAAGCGCCGACAGCGCGACCGTGACCAGCACGGTCATCACCTCGGACGAGGTGCGCAGCCGTACTCTGACGACCTCGACGGGCGGCGAGGTGCCCAGGCGCAGCGCCCAGAACGCGACCCTGAAGCTGGAGAGCACCAGGTCGCCCGCGAAGCGGACCAGGAAGACGAGCGCCGCGACCGGGTGGATTCTGGCCCCCGAGTCCAGTACCGGCAGCGGCAGCGCCCAGACGATGACGGCGGCGGCCAGCAGGCCACCGAGCACGTTGCCCACGGTCAGGTCGCCCCACAGCAGCAGCCAGGCCACCGTGAGCCAGGCCACCTCCCCCAGTGGGACAGGCCTGCCGAGCACCCGCGGCGCGGGCCTCGCCGCCCTCACCTCGGGCTCCCGAGAACCGCGGAGATGTAGGGCTCGCGGGCGAGCAGTTCATCGGCCGTCCGCCGCGTCAGAGCGGACAACGGCCCGGCCAGCACGGTGTAGGACAGGCCGAGCGCCACCAGTGCGGTCGCGGAGCCCAGCATCGGCAGTGGCATGGTCACGCTGGTGACGATCTCGCGCCCGGTGATCCCCTCGGTGCCGTGCGCCCGTGTGACGGAGGGCTCTTCACGGCGCACCCGCGTTACGGGGCTCTCCTCGCTCTCCAGCACGGTCCCGGCCGGGGCGGCCAACTCGGGAGGCGGTGCCCGCCAGAACGCCTTGCTCCACGTCGTGGCCACGGCGTACAGGGTGAGCAGGCTCGTCACCAGGCCCCCCGCGACCAGGGTGAGCGGCAGGGGGCCGCCGACCGCGACCCCGGCCTGGACGAGGGTCAGCTTGCCCAGGAAGCCGGACATCGGCGGGATACCCGCGAGGTTCATCGCGGGGACGAAGAACAGCACCGCGATCACGGGTGCCACCCTCATCAGGCCGCCGAGCCGGTCCAGCGAGGTGGTGCCCGTGCGGCGCTCGATCAACCCGGTCACCAGGAACAGGCCGGTCTGCACGGTGATGTGGTGGACGACGTAGAACACCGCGCCCGCCATGCCCGCCGCGGTCGAGAGCCCGACCCCGAAGACCATGTAGCCGATGTGGCTGACCAGGGTGAAGGAGAGCATCCGCTTGATGTCGGTCTGGGCGACCGCGCCGAAGACCCCGACCAGCATGGTCAGCAGCGCCGCCCACATCAGCAGGACGCTCACCGGGCCTCCGGGGAACAGCAGCGCCTCCAGCCTGATGATGGAGTAGATGCCGACCTTGGTGAGCAACCCGGCGAAGAGCGCCGTCGCGGGGGCGGGCGCGGTCGGGTAGGAGTCCGGCAGCCAGGCGGACATCGGGAAGATCGCGGCCTTGACCACGAAGACCAGCAGCAGCGTCAGCTCGACGAGCAGCTTGAGGTAGCCGGGCAGCACCTGGAACCGCTCGGCGAGCTGGGCCATGGACACGGTGCCCGTCGCGCCGTACGAGACCGCGATCCCGACCAGGAACAGCAGCGAGGACGCCAGCCCGATCACCACGTAGGTCGCGCCCGCGCGGATGCGGGACTCGGTGCCGCCGAAGGTGAGCAGCACGTACGATCCGCTGAGCAGCATCTCGAACGCGACGAAGAGGTTGAACAGGTCGCCGGACAGGAAGGCGTCGGACACTCCGGCGACCGTGACGAGGTAGGCGGGGTGGAAGATCGCCAGCGGGGCGATGTACTCCTGGTCGGCGTAGGCCTGCGCCAGCGAGTAGACCATCACGCACAGCGTCACCGCGGAGGAGACCACCAGCATCAGCGAGGAGAGCCGGTCCGCGACCAGGGTGATGCCGACCGGGGCGGCCCAGCCCCCGGCGTTGGCGACCAGCGGACCGCCGGTGTCCGCCGCGACCAGCAGGACCAGCGAGACCGCCAGCACCGTCGTGAGGGTGACCACGCTGATGAGCGCCTGCAGCCTGCGCTGTCTACCGCCGATGGCCAGCTTGAGCCCGGCCGCCAGCAGCGGCAGCGTCACCGGAATCGAGATCAGCGCCTGCACCGTCATCAGTCGTCCCCCTCGAGCTCCGGGTTCTGCGCCCTGGCCTGCCGTTCCCTGTCCTCCCTGATCGCGGCCCGCATCTCGGCGCGCGCCTGGCGGCGGCGCTCACGGAGCCTCCTGCGGATCTCCCGCTCCCGCGCGGCCTGCTCCCGCTCCCTGCGGGCGAACTCGGCGCGCATCCGGCCCGCGCTCTCCCGCCTGCTCTCCTTGGAGGCCTCCTCAGCGTCCCTGCGCTCCCGCTCACGCCTGGCCTCCTCAAGGCGGGCCAGCTCGGCGCGCTGTTCCCTGACCAGGCGCCGGTAGACCTCACGCCTGGCGAGCACGGACCCGGCCAGCTCTCCGCGCGTGGCGCGCAGCCGTACCCTGCGGTCCTCGGTGTCGTCCTGTACCTCGTCGCCGCCGGTCAGCTGCCAGGACCTGTGCACCACGGCGAGCAGGAACGCGGTGACGCCCAGGGTGATCACGAGGGAGGTGAGCACCATCGCCTGCGGCAGCGGGTCGGCCATCCGGTCCCTGGCGGACACCCCGAGGATCGGCGGCTCCCCCGCGGGACCGCCCGCCATGACGATCAGCAGGTTCACCCCGTTTCCAAGCAGGATGACGCCGACCAGCAGCCGCACCAGGCTCCGTTCGAGCAGGAGCGTCACCCCCGCGGCCACCAGGACGCCCGAGGCCACGAACGGCACCAGCGAGATGGTCACCGGCTCCCCTCCCCGCCGAGCCGTTCCCCGCTCTCCCCGCTCTCTCCCGTCTCCTCCTCGATCTGCCGGTCCAGTTCGGCGCCCAGGCTGCGCAGGATGTCCTGGACCATGCCGACGACCGCGACGTACACGCCGACGTCGAACAGCAGCACGGTTGACAGGTGCAGCTTCCCGACCAGCGGGACCGTCAGGTCGGCGGAGAGCATGCTCAGCGGCGCGCCGCCGAACAGCAGTCCGCAGAACGCGGTGACCGTCGACAGCAACAGTCCCAGGCCGATCAGCACTCCGGCGTGGGCGGGAACCGCGACGGCCAGCTCGTACCGGCCACCCGCGAGATAGCGGATCACCAGCGCGAGCCCGGCCACGATGCCCCCGGCGAAGCCGCCCCCGACCGCGCTGTGCCCGGTGAACAGCAGGAAGACCGAGATCAGCAGCACCGTGTGGAAGATCAGCCTGGCCACGATCTCCAGGACGGCCGCCCGCTCTCCCGCGGGCAGGGTCGCCGCGAGCCAGTGCGCCCGGCCCTCGGGGGCGCCCTCCTCGGACGGGCGTTCCAGCGTGTAGGTACGGCGCCGCAGGAAGACCAGGCTGGTGACTCCGAGGGTGAGGACGACGAGCACGGAGCTCTCCCCCATGGTGTCCCACGCACGGATGTCCACCAGGAGCGCGCTGACGACGTTCGAGGCCCCCGCCTTCTCCGCGGCGGCGGGCATCAGGGCGCCGACCGGCACCGCCTGCCTGGCCGAGACGGCCAGCATCCCGGCCATGACCATCACCGCGCCGCTGACCAGCCCGAGGCCCAGGCGCATGCCGAAGGGCACCCTCGGCCTGCCCTCCCTCGGCCCGAGCGGAAGCCTGCGCAGCACCAGCACGAACACCACCAGGCTCAGCGTCTCGGTGAGGAACTGGGTCAGCGCCAGGTCGGGCGAGCCGTGCACGAGGAACAGCAGGGCCGTGCCGTACCCGGTCAGCCCCGCGACCAGCGCGAGCACGATGTGCGAGCGGACCCGGGGGGCGAGGACCGCGGTCGCGACGAGCAGCGCCCCGACGAGAGGCTGCTCGGGACGGGTCCAGGGCACCACGTCGAGGCGGATCTCCGGCAGGGGCCCGTACAGCAGGGCGAAGCCCCCGATCCCCGCGAAGGAGACGAACGCGACCATGAGGTAGTCGGTCAGCGACCCGCGCTGGGTGACCCCGGTCAGCTGCAGGGAGAACCGTTCCAGCCCCCGCATGAGCACCCAGTAGACGCGTCCCGAGTCGACGACGCGCAGGATCCGCCCCGTCCGCTCGACGACTCCCCCGGCCGCGAAGAGCAGCGCCCCGCCGCAGAGGGCGACGGCGGACAGCAGCAACGGCACGGGCGCGCCGGTCCACAGGGCCAGGTGGGTGTGACCCGGTCCCGGGAAGGTCCCGGTGTAGCTCTCCATCGCCGCGCCGTACCGGCCGGCGAAGGGGGCGAGGACCAGCCCGAGTACGGCCAGCAGCGCGGGGGGTGTGAAGGTCGTGGCGGACGGGCCGTGCACCGGTGTCGGCTCCCGGCCCCGCTTGGCCCCGAAGGCCCCCCACAGGAACCTGGCGCTGTAGGCGACGGTGAGCACGGAGCCCGCGACGATCCCGGCCAGCGTCAGGGTGTCGGCGAGCCGCCCGGTCAGCAGCGACTCGAAGGCCGCCTCCTTGCCGACGAACCCCAGCAGCGGCGGGATCCCGGCCATCGAGACGGCGGCGGTCGCGGCCACCGCGCAGAGCCAGGGGGCGGAGTGCCGCAGGCCGCTCAGCTCGCGCAGGTCGCGGGTGCCCGTCGCGTGGTCGACGACGCCGACGACCAGGAACAGCGACGCCTTGAACAGGCCGTGCGCGAGCAGCATGGCGACGCCCGCGAGGGCGGTGTCCCTCGTGGCCGCACCGAACAGCACGGCCATGAAGCCGAGCTGGCTGACCGTGCCGTAGGCGAGCATCCGTTTGAGGTCGTACTCGCGCAGCGCCCGCCAGCCCGCCAGCACCATGGTCAGCAGGCCGAGCGGCACGGCGACCGCCTGCCAGACGGGCAGGGCGCCGAACGCGGGACCGAGCCGGGCGAGCAAGTAGATCCCGGCCTTCACCATCGCCGCGGCGTGCAGGTAGGCGGAGACCGGGGTCGGGGCGGCCATCGCGGCGGGCAGCCACATGCTGAACGGGAAGATCGCCGACTTCGACAGCGCCCCGGCCAGGACCAGCACCAGCGCGGCCGGGATCAGGGCGCCGGAGGGTGGGTGGGCGACGATCCGCGAGATCCGGTAGGTCCCGGCCGCCTCCCCCAGCATGACCATCCCGGCCAGCATGGCCAGGCCGCCGAAGGAGGTGACGGTCAGCGCCTGCGTCGCCGCCCTGCGGGCCGCCCTGCTCTCCGGGTCGTGGCCGATCAGCAGGTAGGAGAAGACCGTGGTCAGTTCCCAGAACACGTACAGCAGGAGCAGGTTGTCGGCGACCACCAGGCCGAGCATCGCCCCGGCGAAGGCGACCAGCACCCCGCCGAACCGGCCGAGGCCGCTCTCGCCCGCGTCGAAGTACCGGCGGCAGTACAGCAGGACCAGCGCGCCGACCCCGGTGACCAGCGACATCATCAGCACGGCCAGCGCGTCGGCGCGGAAGGACAGCGCGAGGCCGAGCGTGGGCGCCCAGTCGTGGTGCGACTCGGCGGGGACGCCCGTCAGGGCCACCCGCAGGGTGTAGGCGAACCCGCAGGCGGGCGCGACGGCGAGCACGAGGAAGGCGTCACGGCCGAGACGGCGCGCCAGCGCCGGGGCGCACACCGCCGCGACGGCGTGCAGGATCAGCAGCGGCTCCATGTTCCCCCGGGGCACCGTCGTGGTCGGCATGCCCCAAACTGCCAGGAGAGACCTGTTTCACCGCTCAACGCCCCGGCGGCTTGACCCGAAAAGCGCTGCCCCTTCACCCCCGCGTGATCAGCCCCTCCCGCCGGTTCCCCTATCCGCGCGTGGTCAGCCTCTCCGCCCGGTACGGCCGAGCACCCAGCCGATCACGGCGCTGCCGAGCGCGACGCCCGCCCCCATGCCGAACGCCGTCAGGACCGGCCACACCTGGCCTGCCTGGCGGGGTTGTGCGGCGGGCCGCTCGAAGACCCTGGCGGTCGTGTCCCGCCCCGCGCCCTCCCCCTCGGGGAACGTCGTGAGGGGGGACTCAACGAGAGCGGCGGCGGACGTGGCGGCCGGAGCCCGGAGGCCGACGCCCTGGAGATCGGCCCCCTGGAGGTCGACGCCCTGAACGAGAACCCCCGACAGGTGGTTCTCAACAGCGGAGAAGAACTCGCCCGCCGTCCTCTTGGCGACCGAGCCCAGCACGCGCTGGCCGACGCCTCCGATCATGCCGCCGACCACGGCCTCGGCGTCGTAGTCGATCCGCGTGCCGCCCTCGACCTCGCTGAGCCGTACCTCGACGGTCGCGTCGACCGTGCCGGGCGCGCCCTGGCCCCGCGCCCTGAGCACGAACCGCCGCGGTGCCTCGGGTTCGGACAGGGCGACCTCTCCCTGGTAGACCCCCTTGATCGAGGCCACCCCCGCGGTGACCGTCATCCGGTAGGTGTCGGGTCCCGTCTCCTCAAGGCGCTCACAGCCCGGGATCGTCCGTACGAGCACGGCCGGGTTCTGGAGCGCGGACCACACACGATCTCTGTCGATGCCGAGCACGGCACTGCCTGCGAGCTTCACATGAGCACCCTAATGAGGCTTGTTCCCCAAGGCTTAACGGTAAGCACCTATTCCGAGATGAGATCTGTCCGTTATGCTTTCCGCCGCCCGGGCCCGACGGGTGGACGCCACCCGGCCGACCAGCCCGGCCTGCGTGCCGACGGGAGGGCATCAGTGCTGCATGTGCTTGGCATACCTGAGATGGCCGGTGACATCTACCGGCGGCTGGTCGTCATGACCTCGGGCACCCCCGAGGAGCTCGCCGAGCATCTGGACGCCCCGCCGGAGACGGTCGGCGCCGCCCTGTGCGACCTGGAACGACGTGGCCTGGTGACCAGGACGGCCACCAAGCCGCCCCGGTTCGTCGCGGCGCCGCCGGACACCGTGGTCGAGGGCCTGCTGCTGCGCAGGCAGACCGAGCTGAACGCGGCCAGGGCCGAGTTGGACGACCTGGTCCGGGCGTATCGGGGCAACAGGCACGCGCAGACGACCGACGAGCTGATCGAGATCGTCACGGGCCAGGAGGCGCTGCTCGGCCGGGTGCGGCAGCTTCAGCACGGGGCACGCACCGAGTTCTGCGGTTTCGTGAAGCCGCCGTACGTGGTGCAGAGCCTGGAGGAGTCCGAGAATCTGACCAACCCCGAGGTGACCTATCGGGTGCTGTACGACGTGAGTGTGATGGAGCACCCGGAGCTGCTCCACAGGATTCGCAACACCAACACGCCGCGCGAGGAGCTCCGGGTGCACCCCGAACTGCCGATGAAGCTGATGATCGCGGACCGGCGCACCGCCCTGCTCCCGCTGGCCAGGGTTGGTCCGGCCAGCGTGCCGAGCGCCGTCATCGTGCACTCCAGCGGGTTGCTCGACGCGCTCCTGGCGCTGTTCGAGCACTACTGGGCGGCGAGCACACCTCTGCCTGTCGACGAGAGTGCCTTCGGCGCCGGCTCACCGCTCGACGGCAACCTGCCGATCCTGACGCTGCTGGTGGCCGGCGCGACCGACCGCATCATCGCCCGCCAGCTAGGGGTGAGCGTGCGCACCGTGCAGCGGCGGGTGAGCGACATGATGGCCGCCGCTGGCGCGCAGAACCGGATCCAGCTCGGCTGGTACGCGGCGAAGAACGCATGGCTGGACGGCCCGTGGCAGGTCAGCGGCCCGGCTTCCGATTTGCGCCATGGCGCAGAGGCGACAGGGGCTTGACCTTCCGGCGTTGACCGGCACACCTCAATACTTCCGGTCGTGTCCTCAGTGAACGATGGAGACGACTGATGCGTTTACCGCTTCCCTCCGTACGGATTACCGCCGCGCTGGCGCTCGCGCTGGCCGCGCCGCTCGTCATAGCCACCCAGCCGACGGCGGCCTCGACAGCTCCCCCCACCCCGACGGCGACGGCCTCGCCGACTCCCTCCGCTCCCTCGGCCAAGCCGACGGCCGCCGCGAACAGCGGCACCGGTGACGGCATCGTCAGCGACCGGCACACCGTCACGCTCATCACCGGTGACCGGGTCGCGGTCGGCAAGGACGCGGCGGGCAAGCCGACCGCGCAGGTGCTGAGCAAGGCCCCCGGCACCACCTCGGTCAGCATCGTCAGCAACACGAAGGGCCTGTTCGTCCTGCCCAGCACGGCGCTGACGCTGCTGGCCGCGCACAAGCTCGACCCGCGGCTGTTCGACGTGACCAGGCTGGTCGCCAACGGCTACGACGACGAGCACACCGACACCGTGCCGCTGATCGCCACCTATCCGGAGCAGGGCGGCCGGCAGTCGAAGGCCAAGGTGGCCCCGCACCCCGCGCCCGCGCACAGCAAGGTGGTCCGCCAGCTGCCCATCGTGTCCGGCGCCGTACTCCACACGAAGAAGGCCGACGCGGCCAAGTTCTGGCGGAACCTCGCGAGCACGACCGACGAACCCGCCGACGAACCCCCCAAGGCCGCGCCCGACGCGCCCGCGCAGGCCACGCTGGCCGACGGCGTGGAGAAGCTCTGGCTGAACGACAAGGCGCACGCGACCCTGGACGTGTCGGTGCCGAGCATCGGCGCGCCGCAGGCGTGGGCGGAGGGCTACGACGGCAAAGGCGTGAAGCTGGCCGTCCTGGACACGGGAGTCGACGGCAAGCACCCCGACTTCGACGGCCGGATCGCGGCTCAGCAGAACTTCACCAACAGCCCGGACATGATGGACCGCTTCGGGCACGGCACCCATGTCGCCTCCATCGCGGCCGGTTCCGGTGCCGCGAGCGACGGCAAGTACGTCGGCGTCGCCCCGAAGGCGAGCCTGCTGATCGGCAAGGTGCTCGGCGACGACGGCAGCGGCCCCACCGACAACATCATCGCCGGCATGGAGTGGGCGGCCGCCCAGGGCGCCAAGGTGATCAACATGAGCCTTGGCCAGGGTGGGAGCTGGAACGACTCGGACAACCCGCTGAGCATGGCGGTGGACCGGATCTCGGCGAGCACCGGGGCGCTGTTCGTGATCGCCGCGGGCAACGACGGGGCCTCGGGCTCCTACACGACCACCGCGCCGGGCAACGCGGACTCCGCGCTGACGGTGGGGGCGACGAACGCGGCCGACCCGAAGGTGGCGGACTTCTCCGGCAAGGGACCGCGGGCCAGCGACTTCGGGCTCAAGCCGGAGATCACCGCACCGGGTGTGGAGATCGTCGCGGCCCGGGCCGCGGGTAACAAGCTCGGCTCCCCGGTCGACGAGCACTACCAGGCGATGTCGGGCACCTCGATGGCCACCCCGCACGTGGCCGGCGCAGCGGCGATCCTCGCCCAGCGGCACCCCGACTGGACCGCCCAGCGGCTCAAGTCGACGCTGGTGAACTACGCGGCCACCGACCCCGGCCAGCCGGTGTTCGACCAGGGCGGTGGACGGCTGCGGGTGCCGGAGACGCTCAAGGCCACCGTCAGCACGGACGTCTCGACACTGGCACTGGGTGACTTCGCCTGGCCGCAGCCGGCCGGCAAGACCTCGGCCAAGCCGGTGACGTACCGCAACGACGGCGACGCCCCCGTCACCCTGAACCTGGCGGTGAGCGGCACCCGGTTCGACGACCTGCTCTCCTCGGCGCATCACGGCGACGACAAGCGGGCCGTGCTGTCGGTCAGCCCGCAAACGATCACCGTACCGGCGCACGGCACGGCGGAGGCGACGGTGACGGCGGACATCGGAGCCAGCGACACCGGGGTGTTCGCCGGATACCTGACCGCCACCCAGGCCGAGGGCGGCACGCTGTCGATCGACCTGCCGGTCACCTACACCAAGGAGATCGAGCAGTACAGGCTCCAGGTCGAGGTGTACGACGCACGGGGCGAGCGGCCGACCGTCCTGTCCAGCAGAAGCGGCATCTACGCCTTCAACCTGGACACCGGCGACATCTGGTTCGGCTCAGTGCTCAACGG
The DNA here is from genome assembly GCF_040689595.1 of Streptosporangium sp. NPDC051023. Classification (NCBI taxonomy): domain Bacteria; kingdom Bacillati; phylum Actinomycetota; class Actinomycetes; order Streptosporangiales; family Streptosporangiaceae; genus Streptosporangium; species Streptosporangium sp. NPDC051023. The sequence continues at coordinate 30,082 of NZ_JBFBCE010000015.1, forward strand.
GCATGTTTCCTGGCCTGGCGGGATCGGCAGCGGGCCGACCCTGTTCCCGCGTGGCGACTACGCCGTGCTGAACACCGGTCTGTTCACGGCGGCACCGGGGCTGAGCAGTGAGGCGACCATCACCGTCGGCGCGTTCCCGCAGATCAAGCTGGACAAGGACGTGACCGTCACCTTCGACGCCCGCAAGGGCGTTCGGGTGGCGCCGAAGGTGCCGAAGGGGGACGCCACCGCGGCCAGCACCACCGTCTGGATGCACCGCACGAACAACGACGTCTCGTTCACCGCGCAGACCGGCACGGACAAAGACGGCGACAAGTACGCGGCGGTGTACGCGATCCCCAGCGACACGGTCACCCAGGGCCGGTTCGTCTACGCGACCAGGAACGCGATGGCCGCGCCGCCGCTGAAGATCACCCGGGAGAGGGGGCCGGACACCCCGTTGCCGCTGGTACAGGTGACCGGCACTCACTACCGGGGCGACTACCGGGGCAAACTGATCGACGTCGGCGAGGCAGACCCCGCCGACCTCGACGGCAAGGACCTGCGCGGCGCGGTCGTACTGCTGCATCCACAGGTCCACTCCGACGGGGAACCCCCCGAGCCCGGGTCGCGCGTGAGCGACCGAACCGCCGTCCTGAAGAAGGCCGGCGCGGTGCTGGCGCTGGCGATCGACTCGACCCGGGGATCCTGGGAGTGGGGACAGCTGGACGATCCCGTCGCACTGCCCTTGGTGAGCATCGACGAAGCGGCCGGCGAGGCGCTGGCCAGGGAGATCGCCAGCCGCCCGGTGCGTATCCACGCGGTCGGGGCGCTGACCAGCCCGTACGTGTATTACACGACGAACGGACCGACGAAGTCGATACCGGCGCAGCGCCAGACGCTCCGGCAACAGCAGTTCGCGACGGTGGACACGGAGTACCACCAGGGTCCGGCCGACCTTGGCTACACCTGCCGGTACGCTCATTTCGTCGAACCGGACTATCCATACGCCTACGGCGGTTCCTTCCCCTCCTGCACGTCGATCGAATACCCGGCCGCACGCGCCGAGTTCGTCCAGGCCAACGGGGCGCGCTGGGAGTTCACCGTACCGACGGTCAGCGAGAACTTCCTGCAGTACGAGGGCGTGGTCAAGGCCGGACAGCGGCTGGCCGAGACGCCGTTCAAAGCGCCGCTGTTGGCGTGCGTCTCACCGAAGGAGCCGCCGCTGGTCCCCGGCGAGACCGCCTACAGCGCGGGCCGCACCGGTAACGACATCAAGCTGATCTTTACGAACCTGTGCGGGCCGAAGCTGGAAGACTTCGTGGTCTCGTCCTGGTACGACCTGCCTAATGTGGTGCTCTCCCTGGACGGCGAGCAGATCGGGGTGGACGGCAGCACCGTCACGGTGGACGCGGCCGACCATGTCTACCGGCTGGTGGCCGACGTCACCCGGGACGGCGCGGGCCTGGCCCGGACCTCGACCCGCGCGACGACGGAGTGGACCTTCCACTCGGCCAAGACGGAGAAGGAGTCCGCGCTGCCGCTGCCGCAGATCGGCCTCGACGTGCCGGTCGGGCCGGACGGCAACGCGACGCGGCCGCGCCAGCAGGTGATCCGGCTGCTGCCGGGCCACCAGCAGGGTGCCGAGGACGTGCCGTTCACCTCGATCACGGCCTCCTACTCCACCGACGACGGCACGACCTGGCGCAACGTGCCGGTACGGCACGGCCGCGACGGCTGGCAGACGACCGTCCAGCCGGGCGCCGGCAGCGGGTTCGTGTCGCTGCGGGTGGCCGGGACCGACAAGTCAGGCAACACGGTGACCGAGACGATCATCCGCGCCTACGGGCTCGCCGGCACCGGATGAGGAGCGGCGAGTACGGTTCCCGATGAATCCCCGATAGATCCTGACAGATCTCGATAGATGACGTCGTTCGGCGGTCCGCGGTGGCACACCGCGGGCCGCCGAACACGTATGGTCCGGCGAACGTCGATCCGTTTTCCGAAACCTCGGGTCCGGCGGACGGGGTTCAGGCGGCAGAGCTCAGGCGGATCCCGCCGAAGTGGGCGACTCCTCGAACGGTTCCTGTGCCTGTCCTGAACCGACGTGGTGGGCGCGTCCCCGGGCGGACGCCTCGGCGACTTCGCCGGAGACAACCGACCGGGGAGAACCCGGACTCCCTTTCAGGGCAGGCACCGATCAGTGCCGCGGGTCACTTCTCACAACCTCGCGGACAGCGTCTTCTTCTCCCTCAGCGGCGCGCCGACCTCGTGCAGGTGCCGCAGTGCCTGGCCGTAGGAGGCGATCAGCCCGCACTCCAGGTAGGAGATGCCCAGCTCCGCGCAGTACTGCCTGACGATCGGCTGGGCGTGGCGCAGGTTGGGGGTGGGCATGCCGGGGAACAGGTGGTGCTCGATCTGGTAGTTGAGGCCGCCGAGCGCCGTGTCGATCACCCAGCCGCCGCGCACGTTGCGCGAGGTCAGCACCTGCTTCCTGAGGAAGTCCAGCTCGTCCTCACCGGTCAGCATCGGCATCCCCTTGTGGTTGGGGGCGAAGGTGCAGCCCAGGTAGACACCGAAGATCGCCTGGTGCACGAGGAGGAACACCACGGCCTTGCCCGGTGACAGCACGGTGAACAGGGCCGCGAGGTAGGCCGCGACGTGCACGACCAGCAGCCCCGCCTCCAGCTTCCTGCGCCGCAGCGAGGGGCGGGCGAGCGCCCTGAAACTGGCCACGTGCAGGTTGAACCCCTCCAGGGTGAGGAGGGGGAAGAACAGGTACGCCTGCCTGCCGCCCAGGAACCTGGCCAGGCCCCGGCTGGCGACGGCCTGTTCCGTCGACCAGACCAGGGCGTCGGGGGCGACGTCGGGGTCGTGGTCCTCGTGGTTGGGGTTGGCGTGATGACGGGTGTGCTTGTCCATCCACCAGCCGTAGCTCATGCCGATGCACAGGTTTCCCGCCACCAGTCCCGCGATCTCGGCGGAGCGCCTGGCGCGGAAGACCTGCCGGTGGGCGAGGTCGTGCGCGACCAGCGCCACCTGGGCGAACGCGAGGGCGAGGAAGGCCGCGACGAGGAGCTGGTACCAGGTGTCGCCAAGCGCGAAGAAGGCCACCCAACCCGCGGCGAACAGGGAACCGACAAGACCCAGCCGCAGGACGTAGTAGCCAGGCCTCGGGTTCATCAGCCCCGCCTCCGCGATGCGGCGCGACAGGCGCGCGAAGTCACTGCCCCTGGCTCCGTCACCGGCACTGGCGGGTCGATCCACGGGGTCGGCCGCGGTTGAGTTGGTCACGGTTCTCCTCAGATGAGCCGGATCACTGAATGGCGCCGCCCGCGAAACGGAAGAGAAACGAGGCAGCACCTGACACAGGATCGCTGGATTTAACGTGATTGCGTACCCCCGCGCCCACCCCGGCTCACGGTAGTGCTGGCCCTACCACTCATGGACCTCCGTCCCACGCGAACCGGCCACGACACGGGCGGCCGTCCGTCCTCCGCGCGGGAGATCCGGCCGGCCTTACACAGGCGATCCGGCCGAACCCTCCGGACCCATACGCCCCACACATCCCCACCGGGACCGGACCGCAACCACCGCCCCGCCTGCGACATCACCAATGATGATATTTCCGATAGATCGACCAGAGGGGTGAATGCCTATTTCGCTCGTCGGTTGGAGCTCCCGTTGCTGGCAGGATGGTGGCCCATGGCATCGGGGAAGTCACAGGCGTTCAGGACGGCGGCGATCAGGACGGCGGCGACGTTCACGGCCCTGGCGGCGAGCGCGGGGTGCGCGGCGGGGACCGTCGAGGGCGGAGGTACGGCCGGCGGGCCGTCGGCGAAGAGTACCCCGGCCCCCACCCTGATCGCGACCCCCGAGCGCCCCCAGGGACCGCCGGGAGCCCTGCCGAAGCCAGGCGAGGTCGGCCGGATCCCCAGGCCCTCCGACGGACTGCCACCGGTGATCAGCTCGATCCCGACCAGGAGAAAGGTCGTCTTCCTCACCATCGACGACGGCTGGGAGCAGGATCCCGGCTTTCTCGCGCGGGTCCGTGACCGACGGATCCCGATCACGGCCTTCGTCACCCGCGACGCCGTGGAGGCCAGGGGCGCGGCGGACCCGACCGCCCAGGGCGGCAGGTTCCTCGGCGCGGGCAAGTGGGGCTACGTGCGCGGTCTGCGCGACGCGGGAGTGCGGATCGAGAACCACACGCTGACCCATCCGAACATGCCCACTCTGGGCTATGAGGGGCAGCGGGCCGAGATCTGCGGCAGCTCCACGGTGATCCGTAAACAGGTCGGCAGAACGCCGACGCTGTTCCGCCCGCCGTTCGGCAACCAGAACACGCTGACCCGCAGGGCGGCCAAATCCTGCGGCATCGACGCCCTCCTGCTCTGGACCGCGACCGTGCAGCCCGGCGGGAAGATCGCCTATCAGGTTCCCGACAAGAAGCTCCGCCCGGGCGACGTGCTCCTGCTGCACTTCCGGCCCAACCTGTCGCGGGACTTCCGCATCCTGGTCAACAAGATCAGGCGCCGCGGCTTCGAACTCGGCAACCTCGAGGCCTATCTGAAGGCCGCGACCCGCTAAGGCGTGTTCCCCTACGACGCCGAAGCGTCGCGGGGGCACACAATCCGCCGCCCGGCGTACCCCGGAGTCATTCCTGCGGCTGACGCCCCACCGGCATCGTGTGCCCCACCATGGTCATGTGCTCGCGGGGCCTGGTGACTCGCGAGCCCTCCCGGGCGGCGGAAGGAACGGTCCGCCGCCCGGGACGTCCGGGGAAATCAGCCCGGGCGGCACAGGGAGCCGGCGTCGCGAGCCGGAGGGGACGATCTTGGTCCGGCAGAGAAGTGCGGTCTCGCACCGGACCATGTGACAAAGATCGCATGAGCTCGCGGCGCCACCCTCTCACAATGCTCTACCGGCTGTAGTACTACTAGAAGTAGAACTACAAGTTGTAGAGCTCCAGACCCGCGAGGGGGAGATGGACGCACTGGACCTGGCGCGGTGGCAGTTCGGGGTCACCACCGTGTACCACTTTCTGTTCGTACCCCTGACGATCGGCCTCGGCGTCTTCGTCGCCGGGCTGCAAACCGCCTGGCACCGTACCGGCAAGGAGCAGTACCTGACGCTGACGAAGTTCTTCGGGAAGCTCTTCCTGATCAACTTCGCGATGGGCGTGGTCACGGGCATCGTGCAGGAGTTCCAGTTCGGGATGAACTGGAGCGAGTACTCGGTCTTCGTCGGCGACGTCTTCGGCGCCCCGCTGGCGCTCGAGGCGCTGCTCGCGTTCTTCCTGGAGTCGACCTTCCTGGGACTGTGGATCTTCGGCTGGGAGAAGCTTCCCAAGCGGGTCCACCTGGCCACCATCTGGGCGGCGGTCATCGGCTCCAACCTGTCGGCCTACTTCATCCTCGCCGCCAACGCGTGGATGAAGCACCCGGTCGGCTACGAGGTGGTCGACGGCAAAGCCCGCATGACGGACCTGTGGGCGGTGCTCACCAACTCGACCGCGCTGGCCCAGGTGCCCCACGTGGTCGCCGCGGCGTTCGTGGTCGCGGGCGGGTTCGTACTGGCGGTGTGCGGCTACCGGATCCTGCGGGAACGGCGGGCGGACCCGGACCGGACGAGGCCGCTGAGGCGGGGAGCGACGGACATGTGGCGGACCCCGATGCGGGCCGCGCTGGTCATGACGGCGATCGCGGGGGCCGTGGTCGCGGGCAGCGGTGACATGTCCGCCAAACTGCTGTACGAGCAGCAGCCGATGAAGCTGGCCGCCGCCGAGGGGCTCAGGCACGACACGGCGGGGGCGCCGTTCTCCCCCGTGCCCGGCCTCGAGGTGCCCATGCTGCTCAGCTTCCTGGCGACCAACGACCCGCAGGCGGTCGTCCACGGCACCGAGGACCTGCAGGCTCGCTTCACCAAGCAGTTCGGCCCCGCCGACTACCGGCCGAACCTGCCGGTGGTCTTCTGGTCCTTCCGCGTCATGATCGTCTTCGGCATGGCGACGGTCGGCCTCTCCGTCCTGGGTCTCTGGCTGACCCGCAAACGCCGGGGGAAGCAGGGGCCGCCACGCGCGACGCCGTCGTGGCTGGCCCGCGCGTGCCTGCTGGCGCTGCCGCTGCCGACCGTCGCGATGATCGCGGGCTGGCTGCTCAGCGAGATCGGCCGCCAGCCATGGACCGTGCAGGGCGAACTGCTCACCGCCGCGAGCGTCTCCCCCGGCGTCAGCCTGGGCGAGGTGGCCGTCTCCCTGGCACTCTTCACCGCCCTGTACGGCGCGCTCGCGCTGGCCGAGGCCGTACTGATCGCCAGACACGTCAAGGCGGGCCCCGAGCCCGTCACAGCGCACCGTCCCGACACGCCCTCCTCCAGCGGGGGCAGGAGCGGTGACGGCGAGAACACAGCCGCCGGGCTCCAGCCGACCCTGATGTACTAGAAGGCGGAACCATGGAACTCACCACTTTCTGGTTCGTGGTCATCGCGTTCCTGTGGACCGGTTACTTCGTCCTGGAGGGGTTCGACTTCGGGGTCGGCCTGCTCGCCCCCGCGCTGTCGCGTGACGAGGCCGAGCGCAAGCAGGTGCTCGGCACGATCGGCCCCGTCTGGGACGGCAACGAGGTCTGGCTGATCACCGCCGTCGGCGCGATGTTCGCCGCGTTCCCCGCCTGGTACGCCGGGCTGCTCAGCGAGTTCTACCTGCCGATCGTGCTGGTCCTCGTCGGGCTGATCGTGCGCGGTATCGGCCTGGAGTGGCGGGCCAAGGTCCACCACGCCTCCGACCGCGCCTGGTGCGACCTGGGCATCATGGTCGGCAGTGGGCTTCCCGCCTTCCTTTGGGGGGCCGTCTTCGCCGACCTGCTGCACAACAGCGCCGTCGCCGCATTGATCGGCGGGGTGTTCTCGCTGTCCGTCTGCGTACTGCACGGCGCGGTCTTCGTCGCGCTCAAGACGACGGGCCCGGTGCGGGCCAGGGCCCGCCGTGCCGCGATGGCGACCTCCGCGGTCGCGCTGCCCGCCGCGGTGGTCGCGCTGTCCGGCATCCCCTCGGCACGTACGGCCATGGCCGACTGGGCCGCGTCGCCTTGGCTGTGGGCGGGCGCGCTGGCCGCGATGGCGGTCCTGGCCGCCGGGGTCGCGCTGATCTGGCGGGGCCGGGAGGGCTGGGCGTTCACCGCGACCGCCTCGTCCATCGCGCTGGGCGCCGTCGCCCTGTTCGGCGCCCTGTGGCCCGCCCCGCTGCCCGGTCTCACCGTCGCCGGAGCCGCCTCCGGCCCCTACACGCTGGGCATGCTGACCTGGATCGGTCTGATCGCGCTGCCCTTCGTGCTCGGCTACCAGGCCTGGTCCTACTGGGTGTTCCGCAAGCGGCTCGTCGCGGAGGCGGTCTGACCGCCCCGCCCCTGACAGCGGTGGTCGCGCCCCTGGGGAGGCGGCGCGACCACTGCGGCGTGTCAGGGCGTGTCAGGGCGTGTCAGGGGGCCTCAGTGGGCCTCAGTGGGCCTCAGTGGGCCTCAGTGGCACGACGCAGGCCGAACAGCTCCGACGGTGAGATCGGCATCCTGTCGATCCTGATGCCCTCGGCGTCCTCGACGGCCGAGGCGATCACCGCGGACACCGGGATGACCCCGGCCTCGCCCGCCCCCTTGATGCCGAGGGGGTTGAGCGGGGACGGAGTCTGCAGGTGGGCGGCCTCCACGAACGGGACCTCGGTCGCGTACGGCATCAGGAAGTCCATGAACGAGGCGTTCAGCAACTGGCCGTGCTCGTCGTAGACCATCCGCTCGTACAGCGCGCCGCCCACGCCCTGGGCGACGCCGCCGTGGATCTGCCCCTCGACGATCATGGGGTTGATCAGGTTGCCGCAGTCGTGGACGACGGCGTAGCGGAGGATCCGGATCTCGGCCGTCAGCGGGTCGGTCTCGACGATCGCCGCGTGCATCCCCGAGGCGAAGGTCGAGCGGATCGGCGAGTAGTAGTCGCGGCCCTCAAGGCCCGGCTCCTCCCCCTCCGCGACCGGCGGCCTGTCGAAGGACGGCGTGCCCGCGAACTGGGTCGCGCGACCCGCCTCCTCGTCGAAGGCGTAGCGCAGCGGGTTGGACAGCACCGCGACCGTGGCCAGCGGGACGGAGACACCCGGTGAGCCGACCACCCGCACCTCCCCGTCGACGATCTCCAGGTCGCGCGGGTCCGCCTCCAGCGCCTCCGCGGCGATCCGCAGCGCCTTCTCCCTGACCTTCCTGCACGCCAGGGCGATGGCGTTGCCGCTCATCACCGCCGCCCGCGAGGCGAACGTGCCGACCGCGTAGCCGAACCTGCGGGTGTCGCCGGTGACCACGGAGACCCGCTCAAGCGGCACGCCCAGCTCGGACGCGGCGATCTGGGCGAACGCCGTCTCGTGGCCCTGCCCCTGCGAGGTGAGCCCGGTCGAGACGTGTACCCGGCCGTCCGAGGTGACCTGGACGTGGCCGCCCTCGTACGGCCCGACCCCGGTGCCCTCGACGTAGCAGCCGACGCCGATCCCGATCCTGCGCCCCTGCGCCGCCGCCCGCTCCCTGAGCTCCGCGAAGGAGTCCCAGCCGATGAGCTCCTTGAGCATCCGCAGCGACCGGGGGTAGTCGCCGCTGTCGTAGATCAGCGGGCGGCCGTCCTGGAAGATCAGGCCCTGGTCGTAGGGAAACTCGTCGGGCTGGATGAAGTTGGCCGCGCGCACCGCCGTACGGTCGGCGCCCAGGTGTTCGGCGATGCGGTCCATCGTCCGTTCCATGCAGAAGACCGCCTGCGGGCGGCCCGCCCCCCGGTACGGCGTGACCTGCACGGTGTTGGTGTAGATCGAGGAGAACTCGACCCGGTAGGCGCCCAGTTTGTAGGGGCCGGGAAGCTGGGTCGAGGTGATGATCGGCACGATGATCCCGTACGGCGTGTAGGCGCCGTGGTCGTGCAGGATGGTCACGTCGAGCCCGAGCACCCGCCCCTCGTCGTCGAAGCCGACCCGGACGAACTGCACCTGGGCCCGCTCGTGCGCCGAGGAGACGAAGTGCTCGCGCCTGTCCTCGGTCCACTTGACCTCGTGGCCGAGCAGGATGGCCGCCCAGGGGACGAGCACCTCCTCCGGCCACGGATGCACGATCTTGACGCCGAAGCCGCCGCCAACCTCGGGCGCGATCACCTCGACCTTGGGCAGCGGCAGGCCGAGCTTGGCGGCGATCGCCATCCTGACGCTGGTCGAGGTCTGGGTGCTGGAGTAGACGCGCAGGGACCGGTCGTCGGCGTCCCATCTGGCGTACACGCCGCGCCCCTCGAGCGGCATGGACGCGCTGCGCTCGATGTCCAGCCTGAAGGCCAGCGTGTGCGGCGCGGCCTCGATCGCCTCCCGCGCGCCCAGGCCCGCCGCGGAACGCACCTCCTGGACCAGGTGCGCGCCGACGTTGCCCGGCACGTCCTGATGGACGAGATGGGCCGACTGCGCCGCCTGCTCGACCCCGACGACCGGCTTGAGCAGCTCGTAGTCGACCCTGATCAGCGCGCAGGCGTCTTCTGCGAGGTAGCGGTCGCGGGCGACGACCATCACGACGGGCTCGCCGACGTGGCGGACGACGTCGCGCGCGAGCGGGTACGCGGTGCGGCCGTGGGTCAGCGCCGGGTGCGGGATGAGCAGCGGCAGCGGTTCGGCGAGCAGTGCGGGCAGGTCCTCCCAGGTGTAGATCGCCACCAGCCCGTCGACGTCGAGCGCGGCCGAGACGTCGACGTCGCGGATCCTGGCGTGCGCGTGCGGGGACCTGACGAACGCGGCCTCGAGCGAGCCCTCGCCGAGGTCGTCCAGATAGCGGCCCTGCCCGGTGAGCAGCCTCGGGTCTTCCCTTCGCCGCACCGGCTCCCCGAACAGCTTCGTCGTCATGGCCGCCCCGCCCGGCCGGGTGCCGCGCCGTACGGCCCGCCGCGTCCGTCTCGCCCGTTCACGACTCCTCCGCGATGATCTCGGCCGCACGGTGGACCGACTTGACGATGTTCTGGTATCCCGTGCACCGGCACAGGTTGCCGGAGACGCCCTCCAGCACCTCCTCGTCGCTCGGCGCCGGGTTGTCCCGCAGCAGGGCGGTGACCGTGCACAGGAAGCCCGGCGTGCAGAACCCGCACTGCAGCCCGTGACACTCGGCGAAGGCACGCTGCACGGGCGAGAGCGTGCCGTCCGGGGCGGCGAGCCCCTCGACGGTCGTCACCTCGTGCCCGTCCGCGGTCACCGCGAGCATCAGGCACGACCGGACGGGCTCCCCGTCGAGCAGCACCGTGCAGCAGCCGCAGACCCCGTGCTCGCACCCGACGTGCGTGCCGGTCAGCCCGAGGTCGTGCCGCAGGCAGTCCGACAGCAGCCTCCGTCCCGGCACCTTTGCCCGCCGTACGACGCCGTTCACCGTCAGTGTGATCGCGATGTCCGTCATCGGTGCTCCGCCTCCCGTGCCGCGTCCCGCAGGGCCCGCTCCGCCAGCACCCCGACGAGGTGCCGCCGGTAGTCGGCGGTCGCGTGGATGTCCGTCTCCGGTTCGACCCGCTCCTGTACGGCCAGCGCCGCGGCCTCCCAGTCGGCCGAGGCGGGCGGGCGGTGGCCGCAGGCCTCCGCGACGTCGACGAGCATCGGCACCGGGCCCGCGCTCACACACGCCACCCTGGCCGTGACGATCCGCAGGTCGTCGTCGAGGCGGACCAGCGCCGCGATCCCGGCGACCGCGTAGTCTCCGTGCCGCCTGGCCACCTCGTGGAAGGCGGTGCCCGAGCGCGGCGGCAGCGCGGGGAACAGGGCGGAGACGGCCAGCTCACCGGGCTCGAGCGCCGACTCCAGGGGACCGGTGAAGAAGTCCGCCGCGGGGACGTCCCGGGTCGTGCCGGGTCGTGCCAGCCGTACCGAGCCGCCGAGCAGGGCCAGCACCGCGGGCAGCTCCGCGGCGGGGTCGGCGTGCACCAGGCTGCCGACCACGGTGCCCCGGTTGCGGATCACCGGGTGGGCGACGAGCCTGAGCGCCTGGCGGAGCAAAGGCTGCGCGGCGGCGACCGGCTCCGAGCGCTCGACCTGGGCGTGCCTGGCCAGCGCGCCGACCCTGACGCCGCCCGGTTCGACGGCGACGGTCGCCAGCCCGGTGAGCCTGTTGACGTCGACGATGTGCCGGGGGGCGGCCAGACGCATGTTCAGCATCGGGATCAAGCTCTGGCCGCCCGCGAGGACCTTGCCGTGCTCCCCGGCGGCGGCGAGGGTCTCCAGCGCCTCGCCGACGGAACGGGGCGCGTGGTAGTCGAAGGGGGGCGGTTTCACCCGGCCGCCTCCCCGCCGTGCGCGATCCCGGGCGGAACGTCCCTCCCCCGCCCCTTGCGGGACAGCGCCCTCAGCAGGTGGTAGCCCCCGACGACCACGATGGTGCCCAGCGCGATGCCCTCAAGCGCGAAGGTCGAGCCGATGGGGTGCCTGACCGGGCCGATGGCGAGGATGATGCCCGCCCCGATGGGGACCATGTTGATCGGGTCGGAGAAGTCGACGCGGTTCTCGACCCAGATCTTCGCGCCGAGCAGGCCGATCATGCCGTAGAGGATCACCGTGATACCACCGAGCACGCCGCCCGGGGTCGCCGCGACCAGCGCGCCGAACTTGGGACACAGACCGAACAGGATCGCGATGACGGCCGCGATGTAGTAGGCGGCCGTCGAATAGACCCTGGTCGCGGCCATGACGCCGATGTTCTCCGCGTAGGTGGTCGTCGGGGAGCCGCCGAAGGCGCTGGCGACCGCGGTGGCGAGACCGTCGCCGGCGATCGCCCTGCCCAGGTAGGGGTCGACGTCGGCACCGGTCATCTCGCCCACCGCCTTGACGTGGCCGACGTTCTCCGCGATCAGCGCGATCACCGCGGGCAGGACCAGCAGCACGGCGGAGAACCTGATGTCCGGCAGGTGCGTGTTCGGCCAGCCGATCCAGGCGGCGTCCGCGACACCGGAGAAGCTCACCCGGGGGTGCGTGTCAACCTTCTGGGTCACGGCGTTGTAGGCGGTGATGTTCCCGAAGACCCTGTCGGCGACCCAGGACAGCAGGAAGCCGACGACCAGGCCGAGCAGGATGCCGATCCGGCCGACGAACCCCTTGAAGACCACGATGAGCACGAAGGTGACGGTCATCGTGGTCAGGGCGATCCACTGGTCCTGCGGCCAGTAGACGTCGGCGACCACGTACGCGAGACCGAACCCGATCAGCATGACGACCGCGCCGGTGACGACCGGCGGGAACACCCTGTTGATGATCTGCACGCCGAGGTAGTGGATGGCGATGCCGACCAGCGCGAGCACCAGGCCGACGACGAGGATCGCGCCGGTGACGATCGCGTCGGCCGCGGGCGTGTCGCCGCCGTACAGCGCCCTGATGGCGAGCACGCCGCCGACGAAGGAGGCGCTCGTCCCGAGGTAGCTGGGAATCTTCCCGTTCACGATGAGCAGGAACATGATCGTCGCGACACCGGAGAACATGATGGCGACGTTGGGGTCGAGCCCCATGACCAACGGGAAGACGAACGTCGCGCCGAACATCGCGATGACGTGCTGCGCGCCGAAGCCGATCATGCGCGGCCAGGACAGCCGCTCGTCGGGTCTGACGACCTCTCCCGGTGCCAGGGTCCTGCCGTCCCCGTGCTTGGTCCAACCTGCAACCATCAAGCCCCACCTCTCACCGGGCCGTCGGTCGGTGGCCGCCCCGCAGGCATCCCTCCGGCGAATTCCCATGCTGTCGTTGCGGGCACGTTAGGCCCGCGGTCGTCCCCTCACACCGTCATGATCTGCCAAAACCGAGCGGCCGACCAGCGGTCGCCGTGCGCGTCGGCGGCAAGGACGCGCCGTCGGCGGGCAACGGGACGGACGAAGGTCTACGGAGGGTTCCCGGACGCGGCATGACCGAAACCCGGCGGGACCGTGCCGCGGACGGCCTGGGCGGGAGGCCTGGGGGAGGCCTGGGCGGGAGGCCGAAATCGGAGACGGAGGTTGGCAGGAGATCTCCCGGCGCGACGAGGCGATGGAGTACGGTGAGTGCCGATGTCGCGACTTTGAGTGAACCGCCCCAGTCGGCCCTAGAGAGTAGGCGCGCCCCCATGCAGGCTTTCACGCTGCCCGACTTCTACATGCCGTATCCCGCGAGGCTCAACCCCCACCTGGAGCGTTCCCGCGAGCACAGCGCGGCCTGGGCCCGCGAGATGGGCATGCTCGACTCCCCCAAGCCCGGCGGCGGGGTCGTCTGGGACGAGGAGGCGCTGGCCAGGATGGACTATGCACTGATGTGCGCCTACACCCATCCCGACTGCGACGGCCCCGCCCTGGACCTGATCACCGACTGGTACGTCTGGGTGTTCTTCTTCGACGACCACTTCCTCGAGCTCTTCAAGCACTCCCGCGACCTCTCGGGCGCGAAGGCGCACCTCGACCGCCTTGAGCTGTTCATGACCCTGGAGGGGCAGACCCCGCCGGAGCCGGAGAACCCGGCGGAGGCCGGGTTGAAGGACCTGTGGGAGCGCACGGTGCCCGCGATGTCGCACGGGTGGCGGCGGCGCTTCGTCACCAGCACGCACAACCTGATGGTCGAGTCGATGTGGGAGCTGGACAACATCGACCGCGGCAGGATCGCGAACCCGATCGAGTACGTCCAGATGCGCAGGAGGGTCGGCGGGGCGCCGTGGTCGGCCAACCTCGTCGAGTACGCCGTCGGCGCCGAGGTCCCGGAGGGGCTCGCCGCGACGAGGCCGCTGCACGTGCTGTGTGACACGTTCGCCGACGCCGTGCACCTGCGCAACGACCTGTTCTCCTACCAGCGCGAGGTCCGGGAGGAGGGAGAGAACTCGAACGCGGTGCTGGTCTTCGAGCGGTTCTTCGACTGCCCGACGCAGGAGGCCGCCGAGCTGGTCAACGACCTGCTGACCTCCCGGCTGCTGCAGTTCGAGAACACGGCGCTGGCCGAGGTCCCGGCCCTGCTGGCCGAGCACGCCGTTCCCGCGCACGAGCAGGTGGGGGTCGGCCTGTACGTCAAGGGCCTGCAGGACTGGCAGTCCGGCGGCCACGAGTGGCACGCGAGGTCGAGCCGCTACATGAACGAGGGCGCCGTCACCGCGCCCGTCGTCGCGAGGGGTCCGGCGGGCCTGGGCGCCTCGGCCCTCAGGCTGCCGTCAGCGGCGACGAGGCCCGGCCTGCTGCGCAGGGCCAGGCAGCAGTCCCACACGCCGTTCGAACCGGTCGGTCACCTGCCGCTGCCCGGCTTCCACATGCCCTACCCGGTCCGCACCAGCCCCCACCTGGAAACGGCCCGCCGTCACGCGGTCGGCTGGGCCCGGCGGATGGGCATGTTCGACGCGGTGCCCGGGGTCGAGGCGGGCGGGGTCTGGGACGAGCGGCGCTTCCTCGGCTTCGACTTCGCGCACTGCGCCTCGATGATCCACGCCGACGCGAGCCGGGAACAACTCGACCTGTCCTCCGACTGGCTGGCCTGGGGGACCTACGGCGACGACTACTACCCCCTGGTGTTCGGGAGCGCGGGCGGCCTCGCGGCGGCGAGGCTCAGCAACGAACGACTGCCGGCGTTCATGCCGATCGACGCGGGGGCGACCCCGGAACCGGCGAACCCGATCGAGCGGGGCCTGGCGGACCTGTGGCGCCGTACGGCGGAGCCGATGGACGAGGCGGCCAGGCGGCACTTCCGCGCGACGATCGAGACCATGACGGCCAGCTGGCTGTGGGAGCTGGACAACCAGGCCCAGAACCGCGTCCCCGACCCGGTCGACTACGTCGAGATGCGTCGCAGGACGTTCGGCTCCGACCTGACGATGAGCCTGGCCAAGCTCGCGCACTACGACGCGGTGCCTCCGGAGATCTACCGGACCCGGACCATGCGCGAGCTGGAGACCGCGGCACAGGACTACGCCACCTTCACCAACGACCTGTTCTCCTACCAGAAGGAGATCGAGTTCGAGGGAGAGGTCCACAACCTGGTGCTGGTCGTTGAGAACTTCCTGGACGTGGACCGGCTGACCGCCAGGGACGTCGTGGCCGACCTGATGACGGCCCGGATGCGGCAGTTCGAGCACCTCGTCACCCACGACCTGCCCGCGCTGCTCGACGAGCTCGACCTCGACGAGCGGGTCCGCGGGATCCTCACCCGCCACGCGGACGGCCTCAAGGAGTGGATGTCGGGAATCCTGGAGTGGCACCGCAGGTGCGTCCGGTACACCGAGACCGAGCTGCGGCGTCACCACGGCCCGGCGGGGTCGGCGGCGCCGCTGTTCCTGCCCTCCGGGCTGGGCACCACCGCGGTCAGGGTCACGGTGCCCTCCGGGCCGGTCGGGCTCGGCGACCTCGCCTCGCGGGTGCGCCGGGCGTGACGGTCAGCCGCCGGGGGCGACCACGTGGATCTCGAAGCCGTCCCCGGCCACGACCTGGCCCGCGCGGATCTTGCAGGTCTTGCGGAGTTCGACCTGGCCGTCGACCGTGACGTTGCCCTCGGCGATGAAGTGCTTGGCCTGGCCGCCCGTGTCGGTGACGGCGCAGTACTTCAGCAGGTCACACAACGGGATGTAGTCGGTTTCCAGCTCAAAGGTCTCGTTCACGATCGAGAGTCTAGATGCCGCGCATCCGCAGGACGTGCAACGCGAGAGTGAGGTTCAGCCGCAGGTGGGCATCCTCGGTGAAGTTGCCGAGCATCCGTTCCAGCTTGCCGATCCGATAGCGCAGGGTGTTGTAGTGGAAGTGCAGCCGCCGGGCCGTCTCGGCGACGTTCAGGTTGGTCTCCAGGAGCACCTGCAGGGTCCTGCGCAGGTCGCCGTTCTCCGCGTCGGTGTCGGAGGCGAGCGGGCCGAGGGTCTCGCGGACGAAGGCGTGCAGCTCCGCGGTGTCGTTGACCAGGGAGAGCAGCCGGTAGACGCCGAGCTGGTCGAAGTGGGCGACCGCGCCGGGGCCGTGGAGTTGACGGCCGACCCTGGCCGCCTTCACGGCCTGGCCGTACGCCTCGGGCAGAGCCTCGGCCCCGACGGCGGTACGGCTGGCGCCGGTCGAGAAGGTCGCGGGCAGGCATTCGGCGAACGCGGCGACGGCGTCCTTGGCCAGGCGGCCCGTGTCGACGGCCGCGTCCACGATGGTGACGACCTCATGGGAGAAGCCCGCGACGGCGCCGTGCCTGTCGTGGCGGCGCATCGCGCTGGTCCAGCAGGTGACCAGCCGGTCCTGGGCGACGCGCTCGTCGCCCTCCGGGTCGAGTTCGGCGACCAGGACGGTGACGGGGCGTTGCAGGTCCCAGCCGAAGGCCTTGGCCCGCGCGGCGACCCGTTCGGAGCCGCCCGCCCTACCGGTGAGCACGTCACGCAGGAAGTCGGCACGGTACTTGCTCTCGACCGCGTTCACCGCCTCCTGCCGGGTGACCACGAGCGCGGCGACCGTAGCGGCACGTTCCAAGATGCCGACGTCGCTGTCGCCGGCCGCTCCGGCGGGAGCGCGGGCGACGATCCGGCCGTGGTGGTGGCCGCCCGCGACGACGGGGACCGAGGTGTGATGCCCTTCGGGCGCGGCGCGCAGCTCGGTCACCTGCTCGGCGGGCCCGGCCGCGGCCAGCACCTGCCCCGCCCCGTCGAGCACGGCGACGGCGACGCCCAGCAGCCCGGCCACCTCCGCGGTCACCTCGCGCAGCCCGCCTCCCGCGAGCACGACCTGGACCAGCGCCCGGTGCGCCTCCTCCGCCCTGGCCAGCACGGCGGCCTGCCGGTTGAGGATGTCGGTGAGGACCTGGTTGAGGATGTCGTCGAAGCCGACGTCGTCGGGAAGCTGAATGAGCGGGAAACCGAGCCGGTCGGCCTGCTTGACCATCTCCTCCGGCAGCCGGTCCAGGTAGCGGCCGAGCTTGATGGCCAGCGCGGCCAGCCCGCGCTCGTCCAGGTCGCTCACGAGCCTGTCGAGCGACTGCGGGGTGTTGCGCAGCGGGTATCCGGTGGTGAGCAGCAGCTCGTTCGGCTTCACCCAGGCGAGGATGTCGGGAACCTCCATCACGTTGAGCCGCTGCACGATCCGGCCCAGGCCGCGCCCTCCCGCGATCAGCCTGGCTCCGGCCAGCGTCGAGACGCCGAGAACCTCCCCGACGGCGACGCCGTGGGTGATCGTTCCGGTGCTCGCCAGCCGTACGGGAGGTTCCATGAAGAGATTGTGACTGATGAGGGCGTCTGTCAGGAAGAGCCAACCTTTGGGCTGACTGTTGGCACCTTTCTCCGTACGGAGAGGATCGGCGCGCGTTCTACCGTCAGGTCAGTGGACCGGGGGCGTCCGTGCGTGATCCTGACCGGGAACCGGTGGTTACGAGCACGGATGAAAGGCAGTGAGGGGATCTCATGACCGTTGGAACGCGTCCGAGAGCCCAGCGGGGACAGGGCACCCAACGAGGGCACGTGCGGGCGCACGCGACAGGCGCCGCCAGCACGGCCCTGCGCAAGGTGCTCGAGTCACCCCGTCGCCCCGCGCGTGTGCTCGCCGCCTTCCCCACCGGGATCTATCTGGAGCTCCGCACCGAACTCGAACCCCACGTGATCGCGGTGGTCTCCGGAGACGCGGTCCGGCTGCCGAACGCGATGGTGATCAACGATCCGCTGCCCCGGGTCTCCGTCGGGGACGAGGCGTGCGTGGGCGACGGCTCCATCGAGATCGGCGGGCTCGGCCTGCGGGCGCACCGCTGGTGGGACCCCGCTCCGCCGCTCGGTGCCATCGATCCCGTACGGCTGGCCTCCTGCCTGCCCGTGATGACCGAACTGTGCGACCGATCGCCGAGGCGACCTGGACTGGAGGGCAACGGCGCCGCCGAGCTGCTCGCCGGGGGATGCGCGGAGGGCTCGCTGCTGCACGGTGTCACGGCCGCCGAGCAGCTCGTCGGCCTCGGTCCCGGCCTCACCCCTAGCGGCGACGACATGCTCGCCGGGCTGCTGGTCGCGCTGCGCCACCTCGGCACCGCCGCGGGTGTGGCCCGCGCCGTCTGGCTCGCCGACTGGCTGGCCGCCGCGGTCACCTTCGACGCGCGCAGCAGGACCACCCCCATCTCCGCGACGCTGCTGCACTGCGCCGCAAGGGGGGAGGCCAGCGGCGAGGTGCTGGCCGTGCTGCGCGGCGTGGCCGGTCGGCAGTCACTGGAGGCCGCCCTGCACCGGCTGTTCCAGGTCGGCCACACCTCGGGGGCCGACCTGGCCTGGGGGGTGCGCGTCGGCCTCGCCGCCGTCGTCGGGCTGGAGAGCGGGAGCCGTTGAGCACCGACCTGGTCCGGGTCCGCCCCGGGGTCTACCACGATTCGGTGAGCCTGATGCGGGTCAGCAGAGCGGTGACCGCGCTGCCCGGGGTCGAGGTCGCGGTGGTGGCGATGGCCACGGAGCTCAACCGGGGCATCGCCGCCGAGCTGGGCTTCGACCTTCCCGAGGCGGGGCAGGGCGACCTGCTGATCGCGCTGCGAAGCGGTGGGCCCGTGGAGCTTGAGGCGGCGGCGGCCGAGCTCGACCGGCTGCTCACCGACCTGACGACGCGAACGGAGGGCGGCGCGGGCGGTGACGTGGGCAGTGGCGTGGGCAGGGCCGCGGGGCAGCCCCCGCGCACCGTGCGCGCGGCCGCCCGCCGCGGGGTCGGGGACGGCGTCGCCACGCTGGCCCTGGTCTCCGTGCCGGGGCCGCACGCGTTCGCCGAGGCGATGGACGCGATCGAGGCGGGCCTGCCTGTGATGATCTTCAGTGACAACGTCCCCGTCGAGCAGGAGGTGCTGCTCAAACGGCGTGCCGAAGAGCTGGGGCTGCTGGTCATGGGGCCCGACTGCGGCACCGCCGTGATCGGAGGCGCGGGCCTCGGCTTCTCGAACGTACTGCGACCGGGCCCCGTCGGGATCGTGGCCGCCTCTGGAACCGGCGCGCAGCAGGTGATGTGCCTGCTGGACATGGCGGGCGTCGGAGTCAGCCACGTGCTGGGCGTCGGCGGCAGGGACCTGTCCTCGGACGTCGGCGGGCTGTCCACGCTCCGCGCCCTCGCGGCGCTCGACGCCGACCCGGCGACCGAGCTGATCGTGCTGATCTCCAAGCCGCCCGCCCCCGAGGTCGAGGACGTCGTACGGCGAGCGGTGGGAAGCCTCACGACCCCGGTGGTGACGGCGCTGCTCGGCCCCGGACGCGACGACCTGACCGCCGCGACGGAGACCGTCCTACGGGCGCTCGGCGTCCCGGTTCCGGTGTGGCGTTCGTGGCCCGCGCCCGGCACCGGCGACGATCTCCCGGCCGGACCCGGTACGCAGGCGGGCACCGGTGAGACGCCCGGCGCGGGAATCCCGCACGGGGCTCCCGGCGAAGGCGCGGGCGCAACGGCCGGCACGGGGGCCTCGCACGGGGCTCCCGGCACGGGGACGCTGCGCGGCGTCTACTCGGGGGGCACCCTGTGCGCGGAGGCCCGCCTGGTCGCGGGGGCCGGGGAGTTCACCGACTTCGGCGACGACGCCTACACCCGGGGCAGGGCCCATCCGATGATCGACCCCTCGCTCCGCCTCGAGGCCCTGACCCGGGTGCCGTCCGGTGACGTCGCACTGCTCGACGTGGTCCTCGGGCACACCGCCGACCCCGACCCGGCGGCCGGGCTCGCCCCGGGGATCGCCTCCGCCGTCGCCAGAGGCGTGCGGGTCGTGGTCGCGCTGGTCGGCTCGCGGGACGATCCGCAGGGGCTTGAGGCCCAGGCGGAGGCGTTGCGGGCGGCGGGGGCCGCGGTCTTCGCCTCGAACGCTCAGGCCGCGGGGCATGCGGCCGGTCTCGTCGCAGGTGCCCGATGACGCTGCCCATGCTCTCTGGGGAACCCCGGGTGATCACGGTGGGGGCGGAGGCGCTCGGCGAGGCACTGGACGCGCAGGCCGTACCGAGGGCGGGCGTCGACTGGCGCCCGCCGCTGCCGGGCACGGAAGGCGACATCGCCCGGGTGCTGGCCGACCCTCGCAGGGCCCGGGCGAACGAGACGGCGGTCGGCCGCATGGTGTCCGCCAGGCCGCAGCTCATCGGGGTACGGCGGGCGGGCGAGGCGCTGGACCTGCCGGTCGGCTCGTTCCTGCACGCGGGGCCGCCGATCGACTGGGAGCGCGCCTCGGGGCCGATGCGCGGCGCACTCATCGGGGCGATGCTGCTCGAGGGGCTGGCCTCAGACGCCGAGGAGGCGCAACGGCGGCTCGCCGAGGGGCGGGCCCACCTCGAACCCTGTCACGGCCGGGGAGCGGTCGGGCCGATGGCGGGCGTGGTCAGCCCGTCCATGTGGATGTTCGAGGTGCGTGACGCCGAACACGGCGGCACCGCGTACTGCTCGCTCAACGAGGGCCTGGGCAAGGTGCTGCGCTACGGCGCCTACGGTGCCGAGGTGCTGGAACGGCTGCGCTGGATGGGTGAGGTGCTCGGACCCGTGCTGCGCGAAACCCTTGAGCTGACCGGACCGCTGGATCTCAGGGCGCTCATCGCGCAGGCCCTGCAGATGGGCGACGAGCTGCACAACCGCAACCGCGCCGCCACCTCGCTGCTGGTGCGGGAGCTGGCCCCCGGCGTCGTGGACGCCTCCCCCGCTCACGCGGCCGAGGTGCTGCGCTTCGTCAACGGCAACGACCATTTCTTCCTCAACGCGGGCATGGCGGCGTGCAAGGTGAGCGCGGACGCCGCCAGGGGCATCCCCGGCTCGACCATGGTCGTCGCGATGGCCCGCAACGGAACCGACTTCGGCGTGCAGGTCTCCGGGCTCGGCGACCGCTGGTTCACCGGACCCGCAGGCGTGCCGGACGGCCTCTATCTCGGCGCGTACGGCCCCGCGGACGCCAACCCCGACATCGGCGACTCCACGATCACGGAGACGGCGGGTCTGGGCGGCTTCGCGATGGCGGCGGCCCCGGCGATCGTCCGGTTCGTCGGTGGCGACGTCTCGGCCGCGACGGCGGCGACCCGCGCCATGTACGAGATCACCCTCGCCGAGCACCCCGCCTACCAGATCCCGGGCCTCGGCTTTCGCGGCACACCGGTCGGCGTCGATGTGACGCTGGTCGCCAGGACGGGCCTGCTGCCCACCGTCAACACCGGCATCGCGGGCAGGGTCGCGGGCACGGGACAGGTCGGCGCGGGCCTGGTGAACCCGCCCGCCTCCGCCTTCACCTCCGCGCTGGCCGCGCTGGCCGAGGCGGCCTCCCGGGACGGGCGCGGCGGCTGACCCTGCGGTCGCGCCGGGGCATAGGCCGACATCACAGGAAAGATCCGTCGATGACGGACACCTCGGACATGTTCGCGATACATCAACTTCCGTTGCCCGACACGATCCCGCTATCGTGTCCAGCCTTGCGCATAAGGTTGGTTGTGGGGACGGGGCGTGATGACCGATCGCTTGCTCGGTAAGCCCCCCATCGGTTCGGAGGGCGACACCATCGGCGCGACCGGAGCGGAAGGGCAGAGCAGGCTGGTCGGCAGGCGTTATCGCCTCCTGTCACCGGTCGGCCGGGGCGGTATGGGTGTGGTGTGGCACGCGCACGACGTCCTGCTCGACCGCGACGTCGCGGTCAAGGAGCTGATCCTCCCCCACGGGCTCGACGAGGACGGCTTGCGGGCGGCGCACCGGCGCATGCTGCGTGAGGCCCGTTCCGCCGCGCGGCTCAGCCATCCGGGAATCGTCACCGTCCACGACGTCGTCGAGGAGGACGGCCGTCCCTGGATCGTGATGGAGCTGGTCCGCGCCTGGTCCCTGGAGCAGGCCGTACGAAAAAACGGGCCATTGCCGGTCGTCCAGGCCGCCGAGATCGCCGTCAGGATGCTTGACGCGCTGCGCCACGCCCACGGCGCCGGAGTGCTGCACCGCGACATCAAACCGGGCAACGTGCTGCTCACCTCCGACCGGGTGGTGCTCACCGACTTCGGCATCGCCGCGATAGAGGGCGACGTCTCGATCACCCAGACCGGCCTGCTGATGGGCTCGCCCGCCTACATCCCGCCGGAGCGGCTGTCCGGCAGGCCACTCACGTACGCCGCCGACCTGTGGTCCTTCGGCGCCACGCTGTACGCGGCGGTCGAGGGGCGCCCGCCGTACGAGGGGCCGGACGCGGTGGCCGTACTCGGCGCGATCCTCACCCAGGAGCCCAACAGGCCGCAGCGGGCCGGAGCGCTGATCGCCGTCATCGAGGGCCTGCTCCGCAAGAACCCCGCCGACAGGATGACCGCCGCGCAAGTGGCCGACCTGCTGGACCGGGTGCTGCGCAGCCACGGCTCGGCCACCTCAAGCCAGGCCGCCGCCGTGCAGACCGCCCCGCCGGTGCCGTCCCTCGACGACCTCGCGTCAATGCAGCTCCTGCCGCCGCCGGACTCCCCACCGGGACCGTTCCCCTCGCGGATCATCGAGACCCCGTCGGGTCCCGTGCGAGTGCCCTACGACGCGCAGGGACTCCCGCTCGGCGGTTCCGACTCACCCGGCGAGCCGCGGGACCTTCTCGACGCGGACCTGACGGACACGACCTCCAGGAACCGGTCCGCGTCGGGCTCACCCGGCACGCGGACGGGCGGCCACAGGCGCGGGTACGACGCGCTGCGCAGCCCGGCCGCCGACCTCGGGCGTCCTCCCTCCTTCGAAGAGCCCCCCGGCGTCGCGCCAGGGCCGCCCCCGGACGCCCGCGGGCTGACCGGTGAGACCGTCCCCACCGGGACGGGATCGCGAGCGGGACGGGAGGCCGCACGGACCCCCAGATCACCGGCAGGCCGGGCGGGAAGCCGCAGGAGCTCGCGCCGCAGGGCGGCCGACGGAGGGCGCTGGATGCGTGGCGGGCGCCCGGCCCTCCTTCTGATCGTCGTCTGCGCGGTCGCGGTGCTGGCCGCGGTGGCCGCCGCGCTGTTCTTCCTGCTGCCCTTCAGCACCTCGCAGCCCTCGGAGGCCGAGGGCGTCAACCCCTCCCCCATGCTTCTCGCCTCCTCCGATCCCGCGTCGCCGTCCCCGCAACGCGTCGAGGTGCCCGCCGGATACAGGACACTGAGCGCGGGGCGCGTCTCGGGCGCGCTGCCCAGGGGGTGGACGGTGCGGCGGGGGAACGGCGGGGCCTTGACCTTCTACGGGCCGAAGAACAGCGGGCTGAGCATCGTCGTCACCCAGACGCCGGTCGCCGACCCGGTGACCGCGCTCGGCAGGGTCGGCAAGGAAGGCCTGGACGAGTACACCGAGGTCGGCGTCACCGCGGTGCCGTACGGCACGTGGAAGGCCGCCGACTGGGAGTACACCTACGTCAGGTCCCCGGGCGCCGTCCCCATGCACGGGCTGACCCGCTACGTCGCGGTCGACGACCGGAACGCCTACCTGATCGCGTTCACCGCGCAGGACCTGGACTGGGACGAGAGCGCCGAACTGCTGCGCATCTTCTTCGCGACCTTCGAGCCGAACGGCTGACATCCGACATATCCGACTTCCGGGATATCCGGTCGCATAAAAATTACAAGCGATGACAAAATTCACTTGTGACCGCAATCCCCTCAAATGCCACCATTTCCCATAAGAAAACGAGGGAAATAGCCAGCCTGCAGCGGCGGACGCTCATCGTGCTGTCCGCCGCGCAGATCACCAGTGGGATCGGCACCGCCGTAGGACTCTCCCTCAGCTCACTGGTGGTCGCCCAGCTCTCGGGTTCCGTGACGATCAGCGGGCTGGCCGGGACCGCGGGCGTGCTCGGTGCCGCGCTGCTGGCGCTGCCGACCGCCAGGACCTCGGGCCGCGGCGGGCGGCGAGCCGGGCTGGCTCTGGCCTACGGATGCGCCCTGCTCGGCTGCGTGATCGTGGTGGCCGCCATCACCGTGCGGTCGTGGCCGCTGCTGCTCGCCGGGCTGGTCCTGTTCGGCAGCGCCAGCGCGGGCAGCCTGGCCTCCCGCTACTCGGCGACCGACCTGTCCCCTCCCGGCCACTCCGCCCGGCACCTGTCCTGGGTGGTGTGGGCCACGACGATCGGCTCCGTCGCGGGCCCCAACCTCGTCGAACCGGCCGAACACCTCGGCCGCGCGCTCGGCCTGGCACCGGACACGGGCCCCTTCGCGCTCTCCATGGTGACCTTCGCCATCGCCCTGGCCGTCATCGCGGTCGGCCTGCGACCCGACCCGCTGCTGGTGGCCCGCTCGGTCGCCACCCCCGCCCCGGCCGCGCCCGCCCAGACCACTCCCGTCCAGGCCGCCCCCGCCCAGGACGCCACTGCCCAGAGCGCCCCCGCCAGTGCCGTTCCCCCTGCCCCAGCAACCGCGTCCGCGTCTGCGTCCACGTCCACGGACAAGCACGAAGGCACACTGCGCACCGCGTGGCACGCCCTACGCCGGACCCGCGCCGCGTCACAGGCCCTCATCGCGATCGCGGTCAGCCACACGGCCATGGTGTCGATCATGTCCATGACACCGGTCCATCTGGATCACGGCGGCGCGACCTACTCCGTCATCGGCATCGTGATCAGCCTGCACATCGCGGGCATGTACATCCTGTCCCCGGTGGTCGGCTGGCTGGCCGACCGGATCGGCCGGGTCCCGGTCCTCGTGCTCGGCATGGGACTGCTGCTGGCCGCCGCCGTCCTCGCCGGCGGGGCGGGAACGGAGGACGTCCCACGGGTGACGGCCGGGCTTGCGCTGCTCGGCGCCGGCTGGTCCTGCGGGCTGATCGCCGGTTCCGCGATGCTCAGCGAAGCCGTACGGCTGGAGCACCGCCCCGCCGTACAGGGCCTGTCCGACCTGCTGATGAACGTCTGCGGCGCGATGGGCGCGGTGATCGCCGGAGTGGTCGTCGGCACCCTTTCCTACGGCCTGCTCTGCACGGTCGTCGCGGTCATGGTGACGATCACCGGCGGCTGGCTGGCGCTCAGACGCGTTTGACGGCCCCGGCGACCGCCGCTCCCCGGCGACGATCACCCAGCGGACGCCCGGCGCCCACAGGCGCGTGACGCCCCGGCGGGCGACCGCCACAGAGCGAAGCACCGGGTCACTTGGCGTCGGCGTAGCAGCGCACCTCGACGGCCTGCATCGGGAAGCGCACCGGGGTCTGGCCGAACAGCAGCCTGGTCGCCTCCTCCGCGGCCCTGCCGACCGCCGCGACCACCTCGTCGGCGAGCTCGGCGGGGCAGTGCACCATCACCTCGTCGTGCTGGAAGAACACCAGCGCTGCCGGGGCGGGCAGCAGCCCGCGCAGCACCGCCATGAGCGTGAGCGCCCACTCCGCCGCGGTCGCCTGGACCACGAAGTTGCGAGTGAAGCGCCCCCGGTCGCGGGCCGCCCTGGCTCCCTCGGGACCGGAGACCAACTCCCGCCAACGGGCGGAGGGCGGCGGACAGGTGCGGCCGAGCCAGGAGCGGACCAGCTTGCCCTCCTCTCCCGCCCGCGCGGCGTCCTCGACGAACTGGTAGGCCCTGGGGAAGCGCTGGCGCATGATCGCCAGCAGTTTGGGCGCGTCGCCGCTGGTCCCGCCGTACATCGCCGACAACAGCGCGATCTTGGCGTGGTCGCGCTCACCGCCGAACGCCTGGGCCAGCGCCTGGTAGAGGTCGATCTGCCCGGCGGCCCCGGCCAGACCGCCGTCGCCCGCCATCGCGGCCAGCACCCGGGGTTCGAGCTGGGCGGCGTCCGCGACGACCAGCGTCCAGCCCTCGTCGGCGACCACCACCTTGCGCATCACCTTGGGAATCTGCAGCGCGCCGCCGCCGCTGGTCGCCCAGCGTCCCGAAACCACCCCGCCGACGACGTACTCGGGCCTGAAGCGGTCGTCGCGCACCCACTGGTCGGCCCAGACCCAGCCGTGGAAGCTGTAGATCCTGGCCAGCTCCTTGTAGGCGAGCAGGGGCGCGACACCCGGGTGGTCGACGTCCTTGATCTCGTGGGCCCTGGTCGAGGCGATGGGCACGCCCGCCGACTTGAACGCCTTGACGATCTGCTGCGGGGAGTCGGGGTTGAACGGGCCGCCGAAGGCCACCCCGATCTGGTCAGCCAGGGCCTGGAGCTTGGCCGGGCGCATGCCGTGCACGGGACGCGGGCCCAGCAGCCCGGTCAGCAACTCGTCGTGCACGTCCCGCCGCCACGGCATGCCCTCGTGAGCCATCTCCACGGCGACCAGCGCCCCTGCCGACTCCGCCGCGACCAGCAGCCGGAACCGCCCGGGGTCGGCGACGGCCTCGATCCGCCGGAGCTGGTCGGCGTGGACCTCGGCGACCAGGCCCGCGTCCGGCGGGGGCGGCTCCTCCTCGAACAGCGTGGCCTGCCGCGCCTGCGGCTCGTGGTGGTCCTCGGGCACCGGCAGGCCGTGCAGCCTGGCATGCGCGGCCCACGCGGAACGGGGCTCGCCGTAGCGCCCCTCGTAACCCAGCAGCAGCCCCTCCGTCAAGGCCAGGTCGTGGCAGCGCGCCAGCCGCACTCCCGCGCGCAGGAGCGCGGGGTAGACCTCCCTCGTGTCCGCCCAGACCCAGCGGGGCGCGGGCCCAGGACCGGCCTCGATCTCCCGGACGGCCGCCGCCAGATCAGCGACCGTCCTGGCCTCCTGCCCGTCGGGGCGCAGGACACCCGAGGTGCCGGACCCAGCGGCCACTGCCACGTTCATCCGTCCAGCCTGTCACGCCGGACCGACAGTTCCGATCAGGCGAGCGAGATCTCGACCTCGTCCTCGAGCGGGGGTTCGATCTCCTGCGGCAGGCAGCCGGTCGCGGCGAAACAGCGGATCTTCAGGCTCGTCGGTGTCACCGAGACGTGCAGGAAGCTCTTGAAGAACGGCGGTGTGTCCCAGTCGGACAGTTCGGACAGGTAGCGGTGGAAGACCCTGCCGACAGGAAGCCGGAACGGCATCGGCCAACCGCCGAGGATCCGCGCGGCCCACCGCATCCGCCGGGTGATGGGAACGGGCCTGATGTCCCTCGGCGGGGTGTTGCCGATCTGCTTCGACATCAGCGCGACCCCCTCCTCTGGGGTGAGGTAGAGCCAGCGCATGCGCAGCCGTTCGCTGTAGAGCTTGCTGTAGAACGACAGCGAATCGCCGCGCAGCGGGTAGCACCTGTAGTTGTCCTCGTGGACGCCGCCGACCGTAACCCTGGGGGTGGTGTGGGTCGCGTGCATGAAGGCCCCTGAGCCGCCCGCCACGATGTACTGGATCGTCCGGCCGCCGGTCCTGACCGGGAAGCGCTGGTAGTTGTGGACGTCGCCGCCTATCGCCGCCACGTAGTTGTGCGCGGGATCGGCGACGATGTCGTCGATCGTGCCGCCACCCTCGAGCCTGGACGGCTTGTAGTCGTTGCGGACGTAGATCGGCTTGCCGGTGATCAGGAGCTTGGGCCGTGGATCTCGCGAGACCTCGCGCAGCCAGCGCGCCTGTTCCCGGTCAAGGTCGCCGCGGATGCCGGTGTCGACGCCGACGATGAGCAGGCCCGGCGTCTCCATCGCCCAGTACGGCCCCGGCTGCGCGGCCCGCTGCACAGGCAGGGCCCTGCGCTCGTGCGCCTTGGCGAGGCGGGCCTCGTCGATCTTCTCCGGCTTGCGCCACAGCAGCCCGCGCAGCCCGGCGGGCGACAGCCTGAACCCCTCCCGCTCCGCCTTCAGCGCGGGGGCGTCGCAGAAGACCCGCATGAAGCCGCCGAGTCCGTCGTGCCAGTCGTGGTTTCCCGGGACCGCGTAGATCGGCGCCCGGTACTCCTCGTACGGGCGGAAGAACTTGTTCTCGTACTCGTTGCCCGACCCCGCCGGATAGATCACGTCACTGGCGATGACCGCGAAGTCCGTGTCCGCGCCGAGCTTGAGCAGGCCGGGAACGACGGCGTACTGCGAGGAGTCGCCCTCGCCCGTGTCACCGAGGACGAGGAAGGAGAACTCGGGCCCGACGTCCATCGGGATCCGGAACGAGGGATCGATCCCCCGGTCGTGCTGGGACGCCACCCAGCGCCCCCTGACCTGGCCTGAGGGGTCGCCGAACAGGCCCGCGAGGATCTCGTTCCTCGACTTCCACAGGGTGCGCGGACTGAGCCAGCTGAAGGTCTCCTTGCCGGGCACGAGCTTCTTAAAGGTGCCGATCTGGGCGCAGGCCCAGCCCGCCCCTTCCTCCGAGACCCGGGAGGAGACCTCACGCCCGCGTTCCGCGGCCTGCCCGACATCCACCATGGTCATATTTTGATGGCGATATCACGAAGCCGCACCCGTTTCAGCGTGAATCCACTCGTCCGAGCGCCTTTACATCGTAGATTTCAAACGGGAGGCATCCTATTTCAAACGGGAGGCACCCTTGGGAAGAACGGCCTCCCGCGGGAAACGGGGATCAGCCACTGCCCCTCCCACCGCCCGGCTCGGCGCGGACCGGCCCTACGCCCGCGATCCGGGAGACAGGAGCACGCCGGGGTTGAGGATCCCCGCCGGGTCGAGCCGTTCCTTGATCCCGCGCAGGATCTCCACGCCCAGTTCGCCGATCTCGGCGGCGTAGGCCTCGCGGTGGTCGCGGCCGACGCCGTGGTGGTGCGAGATCGTGCCGCCCGCCGCCACGATCGCCTCGTTGACCGCGCTCTTGGCCCTCTCCCACTGCGTGACGGGGGCGTCGTCCTGGGCCGTGACGACCGTGAAGTAGAGGGAGGCGCCCGTGGCGTACACGTGGGAGACGTGGCACATCACCAGCGGTGCGCCGAGCGAGGCGGTGAGCGACAGGCGCACGGCCTCGTAGAGCCTGGGCAGGTTGGACCAGAACCCCGCCGTCTCCAGGGTCTCCACGGTCGCGCCCGCCGCGAGCAGGGAGTCGCGCAGATAGGGGGCCGAGTAGCGGCCACGCGCCCATGACTCGCCGGGTCCCGTGCCGAGACAGACGCCGCCGAGCCCGGACAGCACGGCGGCGACGCGCTCCCGGAGCGCGGCGACCTCCCCGCCGCGCCTGTCCCGGCCTCCCCGGCCTCCCCCGGCGGCCTGCCCTGACCGCCCGGACCCCGCCGCCTGCGCCGGTTCTCCTGGCTCCTGCGCCTGTTCCGGCCGCTCCGGCTTTCCCGCGCCCTCGTAGCCCTCGTAGCCCACGATGACCAGGCAGCCCGATTCGGCCGCCGACGCGCCGATCTCCCCCGGCTTCGCCAGGCCGACCATCGTCTCGGTCTCGTCCGACAGCCGGAGCACGGTCGGCAGCGGGCCGTCCTGCGCGAGCCGCCGCAGCGCGGCCGAGCCCTCCCGGAACGACGCGAACCGCCAGCCCTCGTAGAGCTGCTCCTCAGGAGCCCGCCGTACGCGGAGCCTGAGCGAGGTGATCACTCCGAAGGCGCCCTCAGAGCCGAGGATCACCTGGCGCAGGTCGGGGCCGGCGGCGGACTTGGGCGCGCGGCCGAGGTCGAGGGTGCCGCGCGGGGTCGCGACCGTCATGCCGACCACCATGTCGTCGAACCTGCCGTAGCCCGCCGAGGCCTGACCGCTGGATCGGGCCGCGGCGAACCCGCCGAGCGTGGCGTACTCGAACGACTGGGGAAAGTGCCCCAGGGTGAACCCGTGCTCGGCGAGGAGCAGTTCGGCCTGAGGCGCGCGCAGTCCCGGCTCCATCTCGACCACCATCGACTCGGCGTCCACCGAGACGAGCCGGTCGAGCCTGCCCAGGTCCAGCGCGACGACTCCGGTGAAGCCCCGCTCTCCGACCGCCAGCCCTCCGACGACCGAGGTGCCCCCACCGAACGGGACAACCGCGACCCGGCGGGCGGAGCAGATCCGCAACACCTCCAGCACGTCGGCGTGGGAGCCGGGCAGCAGCACGGCGTCCGGCGCCTGCGAGCCGTCGCCCGCGCGCATGCGCATCAGGTCGGGGGTGGACTTGCCTCGGGTGTGCCGGACGCGGGCCTCGTCGTCGACGCGGACGTGGTCGGCGCCGACGGCTGCGCGCAGCTCGTCCAGGACGGCCTGCGGCAGTGCCGCCACGGGTAGCCTGACCTCGCCGAAGCCCACCGCGGGCGTCCGCGGCGCGCGCACGCCCAGCAGGTCCCGCAGCAGCAGCCTGACGGGCTCCGGCAGCTCGGACGCCTTCTCGGGATCACCCCAGCCTGACCAGAGCATCGGCTCGGCGGTGTTCTTCGGAGTTTCCACCTCTACACTGTGACATATGACGTCCATTCGTCACAACGCACCCTTCGGCGACACTCCGACCTCCGGCCCGCTTCGCGGCCAGGCTCAGGATCGCGCCCCGGACACCGCCCCGGTTTCCGGCCGTGGCGCCGATCCGATCCTCGACCCGGTCCTCGACGCGACCAGGGAGGTGGTGCTCGCGGTCGGAGTCAGGCGCACCACCCTCACCGAGGTGGCCCGCAGGGCCGGGCTGTCCCGCATGACGATCTACCGGCGCTGGCCCGACGTGCGCGGCCTCGTCGCCGACCTGATGACCCGCGAGTGGGTGCTCGTCGCGGGCCGCTTCGCCACCGAGGACCCGGTGACCGCCGCGGTGGCGACGGTGGGAGCGCTGCGCGACCATCCGCTCTGGCGCAAGATCGTCGAGGTGGACCCCGAGCTGCTCCTGCCGTACCTGCTCAAGCGCAGGGGCTCCAGCCATGAGGTCATGCTCTCGCTCGTCGAGTCGGCCGTCGCCAGGGGCCAGGAGCTGGGCACCGTACGGCGGGACGACCCGGCGAGGCTGGCCCGGACGGTCGTGCTGACCGCCCAGTCGTTCCTGCTCTCCGGCCCCGCCCTGTTCTTTCCGCTCACCGGGGACGACCTGGACGCCGAGCTGACGGCACTCCTGGAGAGGTATCTCAGACCATGAACTCCTCCCTCAACGCGGTCAGGCGCGCGCGAGAGCTCGCCGAGACCCGTGACCTCGTGGTGGACGTGCTGGTCGTCGGGCTCGGGGCGACCGGGGCGGGCGTGGCGCTCGACGCGGCCTCCAGAGGCCTCTCCGTCGCCGCGATCGACGCCGGTGACCTGGCGTCCGGCACCTCAAGGTGGAGCTCGAAGATGATCCACGGCGGCCTCCGCTACCTGGCCAGAGGTCAGGTGGGGGTGGCGCACGAGAGCGCGGTCGAGCGCGGGATCCTGCTCGGCCGCACCGCCCCACATCTGGTGCGGGCCCAGCCGTACCTGATGCCGCTGACCCCGGCGGTCTCCCGGGGTGGGGCGGCGACGGTGATGGCCGGCTACCGGCTCGGCGACGGGCTGCGGATCGCCGCCCGCACGCCCCGCCGTCTCCTCCCCGGCCCCTCGCGGATCTCCCCCGCGCTGGCGTTGCGTCTCGCCCCGCCGCTGAACCCGTACGGCCTGCGCGGTGCCCTGCTGTCCTGGGACGGGCGGCTGGTCGACGACGCCCGGCTCGTGGTCACGCTCGCGAGAACGGCCGCGTCGCACGGGGCCAGGATCCTGACCCGCTGCCGGGCGCTGGAGCTGGCTGGGGACGGGGCGCTGGCCCGTGACGAGCTCACCGGGGACACCTTCATGATCCGAGCCAGGGCGGTGGTCAACGCGACCGGGGTCTGGGCGGGCCTGCTCGTCCCGGACGTCCGGATGCGGCCCTCACGCGGCACCCACCTGGTGTTCCGGCCCGAGACCCTGCCCGGCCTCGCGGCCGGGCTGCACGTGCCGATTCCGGGGGAGCGCGCCAGGTTCGTTCTGGTACTCCCCCAGGCGGACGGCAGGATCCACGTCGGACTCACCGACGAACCGCTCGAGGGCCCCGTGCCCGACGTGCCGCAGGTGCCGGAGGGCGACGTGACGTTTCTGCTCGGCGTGCTCAACTCGGTGCTCGGGGTCGCGGTCGGCAGGCGGGAGGTCGCCGGGGCCTACGCCGGGCTCCGCCCGCTTCCCGCCGCGGAGGGGCGCACCGCCGATCTGTCAAGGAGGCACGCGCTGTCCGTCTCCCGCGACGGGGTCGTGACAATCGTCGGTGGGAAGCTGACCACGTACCGGCGGATGGCCGAGGACGCGGTCGACCTGGCGGTGCGGCGGCGGGGGCTGGCCGCGGGCGGGAGCCGTACGGCGCGCCTGCCCCTCATCGGAGCGGGCGCCGAGGCGGACGGAACCCCGAAGGGAAACGCGCACGGGGTGCCGAGACGGCTGACCGAGCGCTACGGGAGCGAGGCCGCGGCGGTCCAGGCGCTGGCGGAGGAGGACCCCACGCTGGCCGAGCCGCTGCCGACCGGGGTCACCGGGGCCGAGCTCGTCTGGGCCGTCAGGCACGAGGGAGCGCTCGACGTCGACGACCTGCTCGACCGCCGGACGCGCATCGGCCTGGTCACCGAGGACAGGGCGGCCGCCCTGCCCATGGCACAGTCGGCACTGACCCGCTGAGCGACGGTCGCGGACCGGGGCCGCCGCCATCGGCTCGGGGTCGGAGCCCGAGAGGAAGAGGAATGAGAGGAATGAGAGGAATGAGGAGGACGGGAAGAAGTGGGGAGCACCGGCCCCCGGCCATGACCGGTGGTCCCGGAGCGACGGCCCACCCGCCGCTCCCTGACCACCGACTCAGGACGGAAGGCGCCTGCCTGCCGGTGCGAGCCTGTTGACACCGCCCCATTGAAGCAGGGCCATGGACGCTCGCACGGCGGAACGACTTTATTCGGCGACTCTGTTGACAGCGGATCACCGCAGGGCGTACAGGTTTTCCGATTCGCCCGGAGATCTCCCTGTTCCCCCTACGCCACACTCGTAACACTCTTAGGTTAGTCTTACCTAAGTCTGTATAGGTGTAGACGTCGCCGCGGGGAGCGTTCCGGATATGACACTCAAGGGTTGCGCACATCCCGAGGGCTGCCATACCGGTGACCTGCCCGTCCTCGCCAGCGCCACGGTCGGGGCCCGGTTCTGGCTGCTCATCGAGCATCCCGGCCCCTGGGCCTCCCACCTCGAAGAGTGCCGCCTCCCCGACGGCGTGCGCGCCCTCGTCGAACGGGCGGTGAGCCTCGGCATCCGGCCTCAGCTGATCCGCCGCCCCGGGCGCCGCGGGCCCGTGGCGAGCGGGATCCATGTCATGGTCGCCGACTCGACCGCCGCCGAGCCGTGGCTCGCGGAAGGCGTCGTCGCAGGTCCACACGATCTTGACCTCGACGCCGTGGTGGCCGGAGTGGTCCCGGAGTCCTGCATACTTGTCAGTGAGCCGGTTTTTCTGGTCTGCACGCATGCCAAACGCAACGCGTGCTGCGCCCGCATTGGACTACCCCTCGCTCGGTCACTGGCGGAAGTGCTGCCGGACAGAGTATGGGAAACATCACATGTTGGCGGCGATCGATACGCCGCCAACCTTGTGTGCTTGCCACACGGCCTTTACTACGGCAGCATGTCTCAGGCTGCTGCGATCGCGGCAGCCGATGCGTACCGGTCCGGTGAGATCATTCTCGACCGATTCCGGGGACGCGCAGGCATCCCTGAGCCACTGCAAGCCGCCGAGCATTTCGTCCGCGCCCACACGGGCGAGCTCTCGGTCGGCGGAGTGGCCGTGGAGTCCTCCAGGTCGGACGGCGACACCACCGAGGCGTTCGTGCGCGGTAGTGGCGTTCGTTTTCGGGTAGTGGTTGAACCCATGACGCTAACAACGCCATGTGGTACGGCTTGCGCCGACACGATCACTACCTACCGGCTGGTCGCGCTGGACAGGCTCACCCCTGTGCGGTACGCCACGCCCGCCCTGACCTGACCGAGGGAACATCGCGGCCAATCCAGGCGTTGGACCCAGGGACGCCATAAGCGTCCAATGCGGCATCAACCCGAAATACCTCTCACTAAAAGGTGGTTTTCTCATGTCTCAGGTACGTCGGCAGACCGCCCGGCCACGGCCCAGCTGGGGCTGGCAGGATGACGCCGCGTGCCGGGGTGAGGACCTCGTGCTCTTCTTCGGCCCTGACGGGGAGCGTCAGCCTGAGCGTGACATCCGCGAGCGGAAGGCCAAGGCCATCTGTGCCCAGTGCCCGGTCCGCGCGGAGTGCCTGGACTACGCGCTGTCCCGTCCGGAGAAGTACGGCACCTGGGGCGGTCTGAACGAGGACGAGCGCGCCTCCGAGCGTCGCCGTCGCATGCGCCGCGCCGCCAGCGCCGGCATCAGCGCCGTCGCCTGAGCAGTACCTCCACCCGGCTTCCCCTGACGTGTGATCTCGCTGTTCCCCCTGCGAGATCACACGTTGTTGTGTCAGGGGCGGATGTCACACTTTCGTGACCCAGCCGGGTCGGTCAGTTCTGCGGCGGGATCTTCGGAGTGTCCCTGCGTCCGCGCGACGGCAGCGGCTTGACCTGGGGTGCCGAGCAGTTCGGGCAGCTCTGGTCCACCCAGGGCGGCGTGGTGACGATGCCCTTCCTTCGCCACACGACCGGGCGCCCGTCGTCGGCGTGGCAGGCCTCGTAGAGGTCTCCCCAGACGTGCAGGCAGCGAAGGCACTGGAAGTCCCAGGCCTCGGCGACGGCATTGATCTCTCGCATGTGCTCTCTTCTCGCATGGGTTCGGTACCGGCCTGCAGGACGAGCGGCCAGACCTATATGCGAGAGACTCCGAGCAGGATCAGCCTTCGGGCCCCGGCGGGCGGAGCGACGGGAAAGACCTCGTCAGCCCATTTCCGGCCCGCTCTCCCCTCCTCCGGCGCGTCCGCGACGTCCGCGCACGGCGGCACCGGCACGCCCGCTCGTGCGCGCGGGTCACGCCTGCACACGGTGTCATGCGAGAGGGGTACGGCAGGCGTCTCGTCGACGGGGTGCGAATCGCCCGCGACCCTCTCGACGCACTGTCGCTCGGCCGCCAGGCCCAGATCGCCGGACTGCCAGCCCAGGCAGAGGCCCAGGCAGACGAGAAGCACGATCCACGGCGCCGTCCGGCGGCGCCGGGAGAGTGCGCGTCCACGCGAACCGGCGATCACACCTAAAGGTTTGCCTACCTACAGTAAACGAAACTCCACTCAGAGTAATTATGAGTGGTCCCCGGGGAACGCGACCGTCGCCGGTCCGCTGAAACAGATGACGTCATGACGGACCCGGGCGGCCCGGGCGAAAGCAGCCGGACAGCGGGCGAACGAAAGCGGCCGGGCAGAGGCCGGGCCGCTCACCGTCGCATCCGAGGGGGTCTCAGTAGTACCGGGGAAATTTTCAACGGACATGCAGGTCAGCAACCCCTTAGCAGGATGCCGCCGCAACATTCCGAGAGCACCTTGACCTGCATGTCCGTTGTTTCCGTGGCGATTGCCACCGGGACCCCGGATCACGGCGCACCCACCGGTACCGAGGCCTGAGGCATGGACTAGCTGTGCGGCACATAGTACTGTGTGCCACATGGTGACAGAAGGTGTGTACGACAAGCTCGAGCTGGAGCTGCGGCGTGGCGTCGTCGTCCTCGCCGCGCTGTCGCAGCTGCGCACCGCGCGCTACGGCTACGAACTGCGCCAATCGCTGGCGGAAAGCGGCATGCCGATCGAGGAGGGCACGCTCTACCCCCTGCTCAGGCGACTGGAGTCCCAAGGCGTGCTGACCAGCGAATGGCGCACCGACGGCGGCCCGCCACGCCGCTACTACGTGCTCAGCGCCGACGGCCTGGAGCTGCATCGACGGCTCACGGCCTCGTGGCGCGGACTCAACCACACCGTGGATCTTCTCCTGAAAGGCGGAGAGTGCCCATGACCCCCGACGACCTCATCCAGAGTTATGTGGACGACGTGGCCAGGCTGCTGCCGCGGGCGCAGCGGCGCGACGTCGGCTATGAGCTGCGCAGCCTGCTGACCGAACAGCTCGCCGCCGAAGCCGGGCAGGCGGGCCGCCCCGCCGACGAGGCGATGGCCACCGCCCTGGTGCTCGGCTACGGCCGTCCCGCCGAGACCGCCGCGAGATACCGTCAGCCGCTGATCCTCATCGATCCCGCCGACTCGCACCGATTCGTCAGGCTCGCCGTCATCGGTGTCGCCGTCATCTGGGTGCTCGGCCTGCTCGACACCCTCATGCAGCATCCGATCGCGTCGGCGGGCGACCTGCTCGGCGCGCTCGCTCAGTGGTGGACCGACTCCGGCGTGGGCGCGCTGTGGTGGCCCGGCATGCTCGTGGCCGGTTTCGCCGCTGCCGCGTGGTGGCGCCGTGCCCGGCCGGGCGCCGTCGCGTGGCGGCCTCGCCGCTTCGGGCGCGATCAGGTCAGCCGCCTCGGCTGTGTGGCCGCCGTCGTCGCGGGAGGGGCGGGGTTGTTCCTGCTGTTCAACGGGGACGTGCTGCTCGGGGGGCAGGCCGCGCCCGAGGCCTACCGGGCGCTGGCGATGGACGAGGGGTTCCTGCGTGAGCGTGCGCCCTGGCTGGTGGCGGCGCTGGCCGGGCACTTCGTGCTGTACGCGGTGCTGATCGTCCGTGGGAGGTGGCAGCCGTTGACCAGGCGCATCGAGATCGGGCTGACCCTCGCCGCGTGCGCGGTCTTCGGCTGGGTCACCGCGGCGGGTGCGATGTTCGCCGCCGAGCCCGCCGACCAGATCGTGAAGGTCGTGCTGGTCGCCTCCATCGTCGTGGGCCTGCTCGACGCGGCACGCAAGCTCTATCGTGAGCTGCGCACCGCGCCCTATTCGCCGACCACCTGATCGCCGCAGGGCGGCCGGGGCGGGAGGCCTCCCGCCCCGGCCGGGATCTCAGGGACGGCTCCGCCCCGACCTGCGCATCTCCTTGTGGATGATCTTCCATTTGTTCTGCAGCTCCTTGCGAAGCCGCGCGTCACTCCTGGAGGCCATCCAGGCCGCCTCGCGCTGGAGCTTGTTCCAGCTCTCCAGCCGCCGCTCGGGGAGCGAACCGTCCTCGACGGCGGCGATCACCGCGCAGCCGGGCTCGCTGTCGTGCCCGCAGTCGGCGAAACGGCACCGCTCGGCGAGCTCCTCGATGTCGGAGAAGACCATGTCCACGCCCTCCCCCATGTCGTAGAGGCCGATACGGCGGATGCCGGGCGTGTCGATGACGAGGCCGCCTCCGCGCAACGGGATGAGCTCGCGGTGCACCGTGGTGTGACGCCCCCTGCCGTCATTGGCCCTGACCTGCTGGGTCTCCATCACCTCCATCTCGGCCAGCGCGTTGACCAGGGTGGACTTGCCCGCGCCCGAGGCGCCGAGCACGACGGCGGTGCGCGTTCCCTCCAGGTGGCCGCGCACGATGCCGACCCCCTCGCCGCTGATGGAGGAGACC
The DNA here is from genome assembly GCF_040689595.1 of Streptosporangium sp. NPDC051023. Taxonomy (NCBI): domain Bacteria; kingdom Bacillati; phylum Actinomycetota; class Actinomycetes; order Streptosporangiales; family Streptosporangiaceae; genus Streptosporangium; species Streptosporangium sp. NPDC051023. Next base: position 67,161 of record NZ_JBFBCE010000015.1, read on the forward strand.
GCGTGCACGTCGACCCCTGGGGCGGCCGTCGCGACCTCCCGCATCAGGAAGTCGAGGCTGTCACCGGCGAGGTCGGACTTGGTGACGAGCACCACGGGCAGGGCGCCGCTCTCCCAGGCCAGCGCGAGCAGCCGCTCGATCCGGCCGAGGTCGGCGGTGTCGGTGGCGTGCAGGGCGGGTTCGGCGACGAAGACGACGTCGACGTTGGCCGCCAGCACCTGCCCCTGGGAGTCGCCGGACAGGCCACCCCGGGAAACCCTGCCGACGCCGCCACGCACGAACGCGGTACGGCGGGACAGGAGCGCTTCGAGTTCGAAACGCCCCTCGGGCAGCGCCCTGAGTCCCGCCCAGTCTCCGACGCAGGGCAGGGCGACGGGGTCGGCGGCGGCGGCCCGCCGTACGGCGGCGCCGTAGTGGGCCTGCAGATGACCGTCCGCGCACAGCACCTCGGCGGCGCCGCGGTCGACACGCGCGACCCTGGCGGGGATCAGGCCGACGGGCAGCTCCGCGGCGAGCGAGTCGTTCCAGCCGAGCGAGGACAGCTCAAAGGAACCGGTGAAACGTGAAGAGGACAACGTGGGTACACCCTTTTCGAAAGGCCGGGTGCCCCTGTTGGAAGTCGGCTAGACGAGCACCCGGAGGTTGACTGACGGCAGGCTGAAAACAACGACCCGCATGTCCTCACCTCCAGATCTCCTGGCCACCGCTCCAGGCGGTGGCGTCGCCGCAGACGCAGACGGCGCCTGTCTGCAGAACTGTAACGCAGTCCCACCCCTCCCACGCAAACCATTTCCCGTGTCCCGTTCCGGCCGGGAACGGGAGAACCCGCCCTCCGCGGGACCCGCCGCCGGGGGCCCGGCCGTACGGCTGGGGGCACAGACGTATGCCGGGCAGGCACAGCCGTACGGCGGGCGGGCACGCGAAAGCCCCGGGACGGCATGGTCCCGGGGCTCAGGCGGACGTCCGGCTCGCGGGCGTCACAGGCCGCGGCGGCTCACCGGCGCGCGGGCGGTCTCACAGGCCGGGGGCGGGGAAGTGACTCGTCAGCTCCCGCACCTCACCGTGGACCCGGGTGATGACGTGCTTCGCCTCGTCCTCGTCCTTGGCCAGGGCGCTGACCACCTGGTCGATCCAGGCGCCGATCTGGCGCATCTCGGTCACGCCCATGCCGCGGCTGGTCACGCCCGCGGTGCCGATCCGGATGCCGGAGGGGTCGAAGGGCTTGCGCGTGTCGAACGGCACGGTGTTGTAGTTGGTCTCGAGACCGGCCTTGTCCAGGGCCTGCGCGGCGGGCTTGCCGCCGATGCCCTTGGGGCTCAGGTCGAACAGGATCAGGTGGTTGTCCGTGCCGCCGGAGACCAGGTCGAAGCCACGGCTCTTGAGCTCCTCGGCCAGCGCCTGGGCGTTCAGGACGATCTGGCGCGCGTAGTCCTTGAACTCGTCGGTCGCCGCCTCCTTCAGCGCCACCGCGATGGCCGCGGTGGTGTGGTTGTGCGGACCGCCCTGCAGACCCGGGAAGACGGCCTTGTTGAGCGCGGTCGCGTGCTCGTCGGAGGTGGCCATGAGCATCGCGCCGCGGGGGCCGCGCAGGGTCTTGTGGGTCGTGGTCGAGATGACGTCGGCGTGACCGACCGGCGACGGGTGGGCGCCACCGGCGACCAGGCCCGCGATGTGCGCGATGTCGGCGGCCAGCACGGCGCCGACCTCGCGGGCGATCTCGGCGAAGGCGGGGAAGTCGATGGTGCGCGGGATCGCGGTGCCGCCGCAGAAGATCAGCTTGGGCCGCTCGCGGAGGGCGATCTCACGGACCTCGTCCATGTCGACGCGGCCGGTGTCCTGGCGCACGCCGTAGCGGACCGGGTTGAACCACTTGCCGGTCGCCGAGACCGACCAGCCGTGGGTGAGGTGGCCGCCGAACGGCAGGCCCATGCCCATGACGGTGTCACCCGGCTGCAGGAAGGCCAGGTAGATGGCGAGGTTGGCGGGCGAGCCCGAGTAGGGCTGGACGTTGGCGTGGTTCACGCCGAACAGGGACTTGGCCCGCTCGATGGCGAGGGTCTCGACCTGGTCGATGACCTGCTGGCCCTCGTAGTAACGCTTGCCGGGGTATCCCTCGGAGTATTTGTTGGTGAGCACGGTGCCGGTGGCCTCGAGGACCGCCTTGGAGACATAGTTCTCCGAGGCGATCAGCTTCACGGTGTCGGCCTGACGGCGCTCCTCCGCCTTGATGAGCTCGGCGATCTGCGGATCGACGTTGGATAGAGAACCCATGGCGCCTTCACTCCCCTGTCATCGTTGACAACGTGCGAAGACCCAGGCGTACGGCCTCCGCTGTTTCCGCTCCCCGGTGGTCTCTCCCACCCAATGCGCCAGTCGCGCTTTAGACGATAGCGGACTGTCCGTACTCAGCCCGCACGCGCTGCGCGACCGGCGCCGTCGACCGGCCAGAGTCTGTCCACCTCCGCGTTGAGCGTCGCACCGATGAGCACGGCCAGAGCGGTGATGTAGAGCCACAGCAGCACCGCGATCGGGGCGGCGAGCGAGCCGTAGATGGAGACCGGGGAGAACCAGGCGGCCAGCACCGCACGCAGCACGGCGGCGCAGGCGATCCAGATGATGAGGGCGAGCACGGCCCCCGGCGTCTCCCGCCACCAGCGCGTACGCACCGGGACGCTCACGTGGTACAGCAGCGTGAGGAAGAACACCGAGCCGATGACCACAACCGGCCAGTAGAGGCTGTTGACCAGGCCCGCGTAGTCGGGAGGCAGAGCGCCGCGCAACGCCACCGGGCCGAGGACAAGGACCGGCATGACCAGCAGCCCGATCAGCAGGCCCGCGAGATAGAGGCCGAAGGACATCAGGCGGGTGCGGATGATGCCCCGCTCCTCGCCGAGCCCGTAGGCCAGTGAGATCAGATCGACGTAGACGAACAGCGCCCGCGAGCCCGACCACAGGGCCAGCAGAAAGCCGAGTGAGATCAGGGACACCTGGTTCTCGGGTTTCAGCACGTCGTCGATGAGCGGGGTGACGACGGTGTCGACGGCGTTGTCGGTGAACAGCAGGTGGGCCTGCGCCTGGATCCAGTCACTGACGTTCTTGACCGTCTCGGGGCCGAAAACCTTGGTGAGCTGGCCGAGCACGCCGATCAGGCCGAGCATGAACGGCGGCAGCGACAGCAGGGCGAAGAAGGCCGCCTCCCCGGCCAGCCCCGTGACGCGGTAGGTGACGCCCGCGTTCGTCGTGGCGCTCGCCAGGGCCCAGGTTTCGGTTCCCCGCACCCAGGACAAACCGGCGCGCAGCCTGGCCCTGGCCGCGCCCGCTGTGCGCTTTCGCGGCCCGCGTCTGCGCGCAGGGGCGTCGGTGGACGTCATGCCACACAACGGTATGCGCAGCGTCCCTTGATCACGAGTCTGCTCGGCAACGATCGAATCTCGGGTCCGTTAACACCCGAAGATCAGGTCCGTTATCACCGCCACCTGCGACGGAACGCTACCCGCGGTAGAACGCCTCGGCGTCGTCCACGTCGACGATCCTGGCGCCGAGCGGCAGCAGGGAGATGGGGATCATCTTGATGTTCGCGATGCCCAGCGGGATGCCGATGATCGAAAGGAACAGCGGGATCGAGGTGATCAGGTGGCCGATGGCCAGCCAGATCCCGGCGACGACACACCAGATCACGTTTCCCACCGTCGACAGGCAGCCCGCGCCCGGGTCGCGCACCACGGTCCGCCCGAAGGGCCACAGGGCGTAGGCGGCGATCCTGAACGACGCGATGCCGAACGGGATCGTGATGATCAGGATGCAGCAGATGACGCCCGCGATGACATAGCCGAGAGCCAGCCAGATTCCCGCGAACACCAGCCAGATGACATTCAACAACGTGCGCATACTTCGAGCATCTCAAGAGGGGCTGGAACGGCTCCATCGGGTGCCCCCCTGAGAAATCCCTGAGCCGAGCGGCCGTCTCCCCCTGCCGGGCGGCCCCGCGAACGCCTGGGCGATGTCCGCCCACGCCCGCGCGGTCTCGCCCCTCACCTCGAGGAAGGTGTCGTCGAGATGGCGGCGCTGGACCACCAGGAGGCAGAAGTCGAGCGCCGTCCCCTTGACCAGGTTCGCGGCCCCGATCGGGCCCGCCGTCCATGACGAGCCGTCCGGCAGTGTCAGCTCGACCCGGATCGGGTCCGCGGGCGGCGCCAGGCCCCTGACCGCGAAGCCGTACGGCATGGCCCGCACTCCGATGTTCGCCACGTGCCTGAGCCTGGCGGTGGGGATCCGCACGACGCCGAGCGCGTCGGCCACGTCCTGCCCGTGGGCCCAGGTCTCCATCAGCCGGGCGGTGACAAAGGAGGCAGCCGACATGTCCGGCCCGTACCAGGGCAGCCGGGTCGCGGACGCGAGCCCAGCGAAGGCCTCGAGGCTTCTGGCCCTGGCCACGCGGAACCAGTCGTGGAGCAGGGCGGAGGTGAGGCCGCGTGAGGCGGCCGCCAGCTCGTCGATCGCGGACTCGCCCTGGTCGAGGAAGGCGTGCCGCGCGGCGCGGAAGGCCTCGGGGTCGGTCGCGGCGACGGTCGCCGCGTCGTCGAACCAGGCGAGGTGGCTGATCTGGTCGCGCACCGCCCAGCCCTCCGCCGGGGTCGGCAGCTCCCAGGCCGCGGGATCGAGCCCGCGGATCACGCCGTCCAGCTCCTCCGTCTCCGCGCGTAGATCCGCGACCAGTTCCCCCATCAGGCCCACGGCGCCTCCTCGTCACGGCTCAGGCAAGGGTAACCGAGCGATGTTCTACAAGGAACGGCCGCACAATGGGAGGGTGATCTGCGATAGATGCAAGGAACACCGGCACGACGAGTGCAGGGGCGGCTCGTGGTGCGACTGCCAGCATCAGCCCGCCGGCGAGGCGGCCAAGCCCAGGGAGTCCGCACTGGACTGGCCGCGCCAGGGCTGAGCCCGCCACGCCAAGGTTGAACCTGGAGAAAGTCCAGATTTTGGACCTCGCATTGGACATCTCGGGCCGCCAAGGTATCGTCATGGACATGCCAGCGGACCCAATGCTCGTCGTGCGACGCCACGTCGACCTTCTGCGTGTCCGCAGCGCCATCTGTCGTGACGTCCGTTGACCGTCGCCCTCCGCTGATTTCACCCAGCTCGGGCGCGTGACAGGCGTCCTCCTCCGTGAGTAACCACCCCCGCACTCAACGATGAGACGGCAGGGAGTGCCTGTGCGTGTCCGGAAATCACTCACCGATTCACAAAGGACGCGCACATGACGACCCCGGCCAGGCCGGCTAACCGCCACCACAAGCGCCCGCGAGGCGAAGGTCAGTGGGCTCTCGGTTACCGCGAACCGCTGAACAAGAACGAGGAGAACAAGAAGAACGACGACGGGCTCAACGTCCGTCAGCGGATCATCGACATCTACTCGAAGGGCGGCTTCGACTCCATCGACCCGGCCGACCTGCGGGGCCGGATGCGCTGGTACGGGCTCTACACCCAGCGCAAGCCCGGGATCGACGGCGGCAAGACCGCGATCCTGGAGCCCGAGGAGCTCGACGACCGCTACTTCATGCTCCGGGTCCGGATCGACGGCGGCAGGCTCAACCTGGAGCAGCTGCGCGCCATCGCCGACATCTCCAACCTCTACGGTCGCGGCACCGCCGACGTCACCGACCGGCAGAACATCCAGCTCCACTGGATCGAGATCGAGTCCGTCCCCGACATCTGGAACCGCCTCGAAGCGGTCGGCCTGTCCACGACCGAGGCCTGTGGCGACACCCCGCGCGTCATCCTGGGCTGTCCGCTCGCCGGGATCGACACCGGCGAGGTGCTCGACGGCACCGCGCTGATCCAGGAGATCTACGACACCTACATCGGCGACCCGGCGTTCTCCAACCTGCCCCGCAAGTTCAAGACCGCGGTGAGCGGCTGCCCCGCGCACTGCACGGTGCACGAGATCAACGACATCGCCTTCGTCGGCGTGGTCAACGAGCAGGGCGAGAAGGGCTACGACCTGTGGGTCGGCGGCGGCCTGTCCACCAACCCGATGCTGGCCAAGCGGCTGGGCGTCTTCGTCACCCCCGAGCAGGTCAGCGCGGTCTGGGGCGGCGTGATCGGCATCTTCCGCGACTACGGCTACCGCCGCCTGCGGCACAGGGCGCGGATCAAGTTCCTGGTCAACGACTGGGGTGTGGAGAAGTTCAGGGAGATCCTGGAGACCGAGTACCTCGGCCACGCCCTGCCCGACGGGCCCGCCCCCGAGCAGCCCCGTGGCGGGCGCAGGGACCACGTGGGCGTCTTCCAGCAGAAGGACGGCAACTTCTACGTCGGCTTCGCGCCCAAGGTCGGCCGCCTCGACGGTGACAAGCTGCACCTGATCGCCGACATCGCCGAGCGGCACGGCTCGAACCGGGTCCACACCACGGTCGAGCAGAAGATGGTCATCCTCGACGTCGCCCCCGAGCGGGTGGACAGCATCGTGGCCGAGCTTGAGGCGAACGACCTGCGGGTCAACCCCTCCACCTTCCGCCGCCAGACCATGGCGTGCACCGGCATCGAGTTCTGCAAGCTGGCGATCGTCGAGACCAAGGCCACCGGGGCCAACCTGATCGACGAGCTCGAGCGGCGGCTGCCCGACTTCAAGGAGCCGCTGACCATCAACGTCAACGGCTGCCCCAACTCCTGCGCGCGCATCCAGGTCGCCGACATCGGCCTCAAGGGCCAGCTCGTCGTCAACGACGCGGGCGAGCAGGTCGAGGGCTTCCAGGTCCACCTGGGCGGCTCGCTGGGCGTCAACCCGGGCTTCGGCCGCAAGGTCCGCGGTCTGAAGGCCACCGCCGAGGAGCTTCCCGACTACGTGGAGCGCGTCGTGCGCAACTTCGAGAAGCAGCGCAACGACAGTGAGACCTTCTCCGAGTGGGTCCAGCGCGCCGACGAGGCGGACCTCAAGTGAGCGAACGAGCGGTTCCCTTCCACTGCCCCTACTGCGGTGAAGAGGACCTCGAACCCTACGAGGGCGACGGCGGCTGGTACTGCCGCTCGTGCGCCCGCGCCTTCAAGTTGAAGTTTCTCGGCATCGGGGTGCGGTCGTGACAGGCGGCGGCCCCGGCGCGATGAGTGAAGTGGCCCGCGAGGCGCGAACGGCCCACAAGGCACGAACGGCCCGTGCAGCGAATGAGGAGTGGTGAGCGAGCGATGACACTGGTGGACATCGAAGTCGGATTACGGCAGCAGCGTGGCACGCTGGACCTGCAGGACATCGTCGAGTCGGCGGGGCGGTTCCTCGAGGACGCCTCCGCGCTCGAGATCATCCGCTGGGCCGCGGCCACGTTCGGCGACCGGCTCTGCCTGACCTCCTCGATGAGCGACGCCCTGCTGATCGACCTGGTGAGCCGGGTCAAGCCCGGCGTCGACGTGCTGTTCATCGACACGGGCTACCACTTCGCCGAGACGATCGGCACCCGTGACGCGGTGCGGCAGGTCTACGACGTGAACGTGATCGACGTCACGCCGTCCAGGACCGTCGCCGAGCAGGAGCGCGACCTCGGCCCCCGCCTGTTCGGGCGCAACCCCGACCTGTGCTGCTACCTGCGCAAGGTCGAGCCGCTCAACCGCGCGCTCGAGCCGTACCTCGCCTGGGTCTCCGGCATCCGCCGCGACGAGGCCGTCACCCGCGCCGGGGTGAAGGTCGTCGAGTGGGACGCCAAGCGCCAGATGGTGAAGATCAACCCGATCGCCCGCTGGACGCAGGAGGACGTCGACAACTACATGGCCGACAACGGCGTGCTGATCAACCCGCTGCACTACGACAACTACCCCTCGATCGGCTGCGGCCCCTGCACCCGCCAGGTCGCGCCCGGCGAGGACCCGCGCAGCGGTCGCTGGGCGGGCATGGGCAAGACGGAATGCGGACTGCATCTATGACGCCTGTGACGTGGCGCCCGCGTGGCACGACGTCCGCACCGCCGCCGTTGATCGCGGTGGCGCACGGGTCCCGCGACCCGCGCGCCGCCGCGACGGTCGAGGACCTGCTCGACCTCGTACGGCGGGCCCGCCCGGAGATCCCGGTGCGCACCGCCTACCTCGACCACGCCCCACCGACGCTCGCGATGGCGTTGTCCGGGCTGACCGAGGCGGCGGTGCTGCCGCTGCTGCTCACCGAGGCCTACCACAGCCGGGTGGACATCCCCGGCGCGCTGGCCGAGGCGGCGGCCCGCAGGCCGCTGCTGCGGGTGCACCGGGGCGCCACGCTCGGCCCGCACCCGCTGCTGGTCACCGCGCTCGAACGGCGCCTGGCCGAGGCGGGGGTCGAGCCCGGTGACCCCGGCACCGCGGTGGTGCTGGTCTCGGCGGGCTCAAGCGACCGGCGGGCCAACGCGACGGTCGCCGGGGTCGCCGCAGAGTGGGCGGCACGGCGCGGCTGGTGGTCGGTGACCGCCGCCTACGCCTCCGCCGCCGAGCCGACGCCGGAGCGGGAGGTCGGGCGGCTGCTGGAGGCCGGGGCCCCGCGCGTGGTCGTCGCCCCCTACCTGCTGGCTCCGGGTTACTTCGCCGACAAGATCCGCCGTGACACCCTGGCCGCGGGCGCCGAGGTCGTCGCGGACGTGCTCGGCGCCGCCCCCGAGCTTGCGGCCGTGTTAATCGAACGTTACGAGCAGGCCCTGCGCGGGACGGAACGGTCAGCCACCGCCTGACCCGGTCTCGGGGTATTCGGGAAAGAGGGTCCAGGTGGGCGCCGGGGACAGGGGCGGAATACTCTCGTCCGCGAAACGGCAGTCGGGACCGCTGTCGCACGGCTCGACCCGGGGGTCGGTGAGCGTGAGACGTATCTCGGCGCGCCTCCCGTCCGCGAACCCCAGCACCTGCCGTGCGTCCTCCTCGTTCACCAGCGGCCTGCCCAGTCTCCTGACGGAACCGGAGGACACCACGGCGAACTCCAGGCGCCCGGTGCCCTTCGGCACCGTCATGCTGACGAAGCCGTCTTTGCACAGCAGGGCGTTCTGGTAGGCGCCGTCCAGCCAGTAGAGCGCCACCGTCCCGCGCGGGCAGGCAAGATTCCCCCAGGCGTTCTCACTGCCCTGGTATTCCGGAATGCCGACGGCGACGCGCTCCCCCATCCAGGAGTACCGCCTGTCCAGGATGCCGACGTAGACCCCGCGGGCGCCGTACCTGGGCGAGGGCTGGGCCATCACCCCGGTCCAGACGTCGTCGGGGGCCCCGCCGCCCCCCGAGCGGGGCAGGGTCAGCATCGCCGTGACCGCGAGCCCGGCCGCGACCGCCCCGCCCAGCAGGCGCAGGCGGCGGCGCCGGATCCCGCGGACCCGCCCGTCGACCTGGGCGACGGTGACCCCGCCGCTCGCGCCGTCTCCCGCGTCCCGCTCGAGGAACTCGCGCAGGTCGGATTCGGTGATCATCATGTCAGCTCCCCGAGATGGTCGCGGCCCTGGCCGCGGGATCGACGCGCAACTTGGCCAGCGCCCGTGTGGCCTGGCTGCGCACGGTGACCTCCGAGCAGCCGAGGATCTCGGCGATCTCCCTGTCGGGGAGATCCGCGTAGTAGCGCAGCACCAGCACGGCCCGCTGCCTGGCGGGCAGCGCCCCAAGGGCGGTGCGGACCGCCTCGCGGACGCCGAGGTCGCCGGTCGGATCCTCCGTGGCGTGCTCCGGCAGGACCTCGGTCGGGACCTCGCCCCGCCACCTCCTGCGCCACCAGCTCGCGTGGGTGTTGGCCAGGATCCGGTAGACGTAGGGGTCGGGATCGTCCCCCACTCTGCGCCAGGCGAACCACGCCTTGGCTAACGCCGTCTGCAGCAGGTCCTCCGCCAGCCCCCAGTCACGGCAGAGCAGGTAGGCGGTACGCAGCAGACGGGCCGAACGCTGCTCGACGTAGCGCTCGAAGTCGGCCCGGTCTCGCATCCGAAGTCCTCACTGGTCGGTGGTGTTCACCGATCACTACCGTTCGGACCCCGCGGGACGTTGCACGGGCTCGGGAGGTTACCGCTCGCGCTCCCGGCGATCCCGCCTGTGCTGCCAGGCGTGGGAGCGGTCGCCGGAGTCGTCGGAGACCGCGTGCCACCCGTGCGGATCGGCGTGCGGCAGGGAGGGAGGCTGCTCGCCCGTGAGCTCGCCCCGCAACTCGCCCCGCAGCTCACGCCACTGCTCCCGCCAGGCGGCCCACGGCTTCTTGATGGGCTTGGCCTTGGAGTCGCCGATCACCTTGAGGTCGCCCATGACCACATAGGCCTTGATCCGGACGAGCGGCACGTTCAAGCCGGGAGGAGCCTCGATGACCTGGACCTTCTTATCCCCCATGATCGTGATTCCATCGATCTCGATGTCCACGCCGTCCGGCACGATGATCTTCACATCGCCCATGACCGAGGTGGCGACGATGTCGACCACCCCGGTGCGGACCTCCGCCTCGCGCAGGTCGAGCACGACGTCGCCCATCACGGCGACCGCGCCGAGTCCCTGGTCGATCCGCCACTTGCCGCGGCGCTTGGAGTCGCCCATCACGGCCACGAACCACTGCCGCGCCCTGCCTCCCCGCGGCGCCGCAGGCTCGGCGGGCGCGTAGGCGAGCCCAGGTGCCGCCTGGGCGGCCGAGGGCAGGTCGGCGGTGATGACGGCCAGCTCCGCCTGGGTGAGAGCGGTGTAGGCCGCCTCCGTGCGCTCGGTCAACTCCCCGAGCGTCAGGCGTCCCTCAACGGAGGCGACGCGCAGCCGCTCGACGGCGGCCTCCCGCTCTGCGTCCGAGACCCGTATTGCGCCGGGATCGTTCATAACTCACAACATATCGCGAGTTGTCCCGGCGATGGGTCCTCCGTAAGGAGGACATGACTGTTTACACCGTCGTGAATCCACGACCGGCGGTCCGTACCGGTACGAATCCGCGACCGCGCGCGGCCCCGGCCCGCCCATACCCCAACGGCGTGCCGGGACAGGCTAAGGTCCCCCTCATGTACGAAGAACTTCTGGAGGCGGTGGCCCGCGACGACGCCGAGCGCGCCGAGCGCCTGCTCCAGGGCGGGACGGCCGCCGACCCCACGGGCCCATCCGAGACCACGGCGCTGTACGCCGCCTCCGCGGGAGGCCGGACGGCGATCGTCGAGGCGCTGCTGGCGCACGGGGCCGACCCCGGGCGGATCAGCGGCGGCGAGGACGAGGGGCTGCCCCTGTGCGCGGCCGCCGCCCTGGACCACGTCGGGGTCGTCGAGGCGCTGCTGCGGGCCGGGGCCGACCCTTCGGGCAGGGAGGGCGGCGGATGGACCGCGCTGCTCTGGGCCGCCTCGAACGGCCGAGCCGACGCCCTCAAGACGCTGCTGGAGGCCGGGGCCGACCCCGAGGAGTCCAACGACAGCGGCGAGACCGCGCTCACCCTGGCCGTCAGGCGCGGGGCGCTGGGCGCGGTGCGCGCGCTCCTCGAGCGCGGGGCGGCGGCGGACAGGCCTGACGGCGAGGGCGACACCCCGCTGGCCATCGCCTACGACTGGCTGGGCACCCAGTTGGAGAGCGCGCTGCTTGAGCAGGTCACCGAGCAGGCTCCCGAGGGGTCCCAGTTCGTCGTCGGCCGCAGCCGCGCCGCTGACGGCACCGACCTGGTGACCGTCGCCGCCGTCGGGCCGGACGGGGAGCGCGTGGCCGAGCTGCGCTGCCAGCGTGGCCATGCGGCCGTCGCGACCCTCCTGGAGGACGCGACCGGGGAGCGGCTGCCCTTCGACGAGCTGGTCGAGCGGGCGCTGCCGTACCGGGACGTCGACGAGGAGGCGGAGACCTGGTGGGCGATCGCCGGCTCGCTGAGCGGGCGCGGGGACGAGGAGACCTTCGAGGCGGCGGCGCGACTGTGCGTCAGCGAGGACCCGCGCAAGCGGGAGTTCGCCGTCGACGTGCTCGCCGAGTTCGGCTTCACCGACGACGCCAAGCCCTTCCTCGACCGGACGCTGCCGATCCTGCGGCGGATGGCGGCCACGGAGGGCGACGAACGGGTGCTGCGCTCGGTGCTCGGCGCGCTCGGCCACCACGCCGACCCCCGCGCCCTGCCCGAGGTGCTGGAGATCGTCACCGCCAACGGCTGGACGCGCACCCAGGCCGATCCGGCCGCGCTGGCCGCCGTCCTGCCCCCCGGCCACGCGGAGGGACTCGCGCTGCTCGTCTCGATGACGGAGGATCCGGACGAGGAGGTGCGTGACTGGGCGACCATGGGCCTGGCGGGACTGAGCGAGGACACCGAGCTGATCCGTGACGCGCTGGCGGCGCGGCTTGAGGACGAGGACCTGAACACGGTCGCCGAGGCCACGCACGGACTCCTGACGCGCGGCGACCCGCGGGCCAAGCGGGGGGTCGAACGGGTCCTCGCCGAGAGCGAGGAGGACGACGACTACCTCCGCGACTTGGTCAGGGAGGGCTGACATCCGCCCGTGTCCGTGGATACGGGCGGCCCATTTTCACACCAAAGGGGTGAGAATCCCGAAAAGCGGTGGTATGTAACCAGAGCCCGGTGAGGGGTTCGGTTGATTTCCGGAGGCCGCACGTGACCCATGACGTCTTCAACCAGGTTCCCCCGCTCAGCGGCCACGACGTGTCGGCGGACGCGGCGCTCCTGTCCGGTGTCGAGCGCGAGGGCGCGGGCTGGGCCACCGGGGAGCTGCACCGGCTCGGCACGCTCGCGGGCTCCGAGCAGGCCGGGGAGTGGGGACGGCTGGCCAACGAGCATCCGCCGGTCCTGCGTACCCACGACCGGTACGGCCGCCGGATCGACGAGGTCGAGTTCCACCCCGCCTGGCACGAGCTGATGACCGTCGCGGTCGAGAACGGCCTGCACGCGACCCCCTGGACGAGCGCCAGGCCCGGCGCGCACGTGGCGCGCGCGGCCAAGTTCTACGTCTGGAGCCAGGTCGAGGCCGGGCACGGCTGCCCGGTCTCCATGACCTACGCCTCGGTGGCCGCGCTGCGCCACAGCCCCGCGCTCGCCACCGAGTGGGAGCCCCTGCTGGCGTCGAGGAGCTACGACTTCGGCCTGCGCCCGCCGCTGGGCAAGCGGGGGGTGCTCGCCGGGATGGCGATGACCGAGAAACAGGGCGGATCCGACGTCCGCGCGGGCACCACGAGGGCCAAGCCCCTCGACGACGGGAGCTACGCCCTGACCGGCCACAAGTGGTTCAACTCCGCGCCGATGTGCGATGTGTTCCTGGTGCTCGCCCAGGCGCCCGGCGGACTGTCGTGCTTCCTGCTGCCCCGGATCCTGCCCGACGGCACCCGCAACGCCATGCGCCTGATGCGGCTGAAGGACAAGCTGGGCAACAGGTCGAACGCCAGCGCGGAGGTCGAGTACGACGGCGCGGTCGCCTGGCTGGTCGGCGAGGAGGGCCGGGGCGTGCGGACCATCCTGGAGATGGTGAACATGACGCGCCTGGACTGCGTGACCGGCTCGGCGGCCGGGATGAGGTACGGCGTGACCAGGGCCGTCCACCACGCCACGCACCGTTCCGCCTTCGGCAGGCGGCTGGTCGACCAGCCGCTGATGCGCAACGTCCTGGCCGACCTCGCCCTGGAGTCCGAGGCCGCGACCACGCTGATGACCAGGCTCGCCGGGGCGACCGACCGGGCCATCACGGGGGACCGCGCCGAGAGTGCGCTGCGCCGTACCGCACTGGCCGTCGGGAAGTACTGGGTGTGTAAGCGTGGCCCCGCCCACGCGGCCGAGGCCATGGAGTGCCTGGGCGGCAACGGCTACGTTGAGGAGTCGCAGATGCCCAGGCTGCTGCGTGAGTCGCCGCTCAACGGCATCTGGGAGGGCTCGGGGAACATCGCGGCGCTGGACGTGCTGCGCGCCCTGGGACGCGAGCCCGAGGCGCTTGAGGCGTTCTTCGCCGAGGTCACGCTCGCCGCCGGGGCCGACAGGCGCCTGGACGACGCCGCGGACCGGCTGCGCAAGTCGCTCGGCGACCTGGCCGACGCCGAGGTCCGTGCCCGCAGGATCGCCGAGGACATGGCCCTCGTCCTGCAGGGCTCCCTGCTCGTACGGCTGGCGCCCCCGGCCGTCGCCGACGCCTTCTGCGCCTCCCGCCTGTCCGGCGAGGCGGGCCGCGCCTTCGGCACCCTGCCGTCGGGCCTCGACCTGGGCGCGATCATCGACCGGGCCGTCACCTGACCCATCCGTGGCGCCTCTGGTGGTAGGCCGCGACGGCCGCGACGACCTGGACGTCGTCGGCCAGCAGCCGGGCGAGCCGGTCCTGCCTGTGGCTGGCGCACAGGGCGTAGGTCTCCGCCCACCACTCGGACGGGCAGTCGCGGTAGCGGTCCAGGGCGAGCCGGGGGCGGCAGAGGCTCATGATCCGCCGCCATTCCGGGGTCTGGTCCATCTCGTCCAGATCGCACAATACGTGCCCGATCATGTGGTGGACCAGCGCGCCCGACGAGTGGGGCCCGCCCGCGATGACGATGGTGCGCCCCACGTAGATCCCCGCTGAGTCGGCCGCGACCCGCGCATCGCAGGAGTCGTCCGGCTCCGGCGGCTCTGGCAGCACGTCGGTGCCGAGCCAGATCCCGTCGAGGTCCTCGGCGAGCCGGGTCGCCAGGTGGACGGGCAGGCTCGCCAGCTCGTCGACCGCGGTCACCAGTTCCCTGCGCGGCGTCCCCGACCAACGCCGGTGGATCACCCGCTCCAGCACGCCGCAGTCACGGCTGCCGTCCCGTGGCAGCGGCTCGCGGTGTCCTACGCGGATCGATGGGGGGATCCTCATCCGAAGCGCTCCGTCCTGACAAAGAAATGCTCTCCGGTGGTAAACGTCCGTCACTCCGGTGTTCATTACAGCGGGCAGGCGGATATTCATTGATCCGCCGAGGCGAGGAAATCGATCTCCCTTCGGCTCGCGCCCCATTCCCTGATCTACCCTCGGCCCTGGAAGGGCGGCCGGTTTCACGGTCGCCGCCGATTTCCACCAAAAGGATTAAGCATGATATTCAGCCCGAAAAAACTGGGGGCGGTGTGCGGTGCCCTCCCGGGCCTCCTCTTGAGCCCCCTCGCCGTCCCCGGTCAGGCCGCCCTCCCTCCCCCGATCCCGGCCGCGGCCCCTCCCCCCGCCTCGACCGCCGATCCGCCCTCCCGCTGCCGGGCCGACGTCGCGCGGGCGATCGCCGAGCAGCTCACGAAGGCGCCTGACGGGCGGTTCGTTCCGCCGGACACACTCTCGTACGGCGGCGGCGCCGAGGTGCTCACCTTCCGCCCCCCGTCGTGCGGCCCGGCCCGCCGGAACCTCGAACACGACTGCGACGAGGACGGCGTCCCGGACAACGCGGTGTGTCTCTACGACCGCCGGGCGTTCGAGGGCTCAAGGCAGGCCATCAAGGAACCGGGGCCGAGAAGGCTGTACGGGACCGGCGCCATCATGTCCGTCAAAAACGACCGCCCCTTTGTCTTCCTCCTCAAGAGGAACAGGAACGAGGACGGAATCTGTTTCCCCGGCGAAGGAGGCTACGGCAATGTGAGCGGCGCCGGCGACCAGCGGTGGGTGAACGCCCATCCCAGCCTGCGTGAATGCCCCGCTCTCTGAGCACCGGAGCCGGACGGGTTTCGAGCGGGACGGCGTCCCGCTCGGCCTCCCCTGGCCGCGAGCCGCGCGGGCCCGCGCGAGGGCGCGAAGGCCCGTAGGTCAGGAGGTCCGCGGGTCAGGAGGTCCACCCCGCCCCGCCGACCCACCTGGCGGTGACGTACGTCCGGTACTCCTCGACCGCGGGACGGCTCTCCCCCCGGCCGTCGGCCCGCGCGAGCCCGATCAGCTCGGTCGCGAGAAGCCCCCCGGTCGCCGAGCTGACGACGAACACCCCGAGCAGCGGCCCGTCCTCGAAGCCGAACGCCTGCCCCTGCCTGCCGCCGCGATCTCTGATCCGTCCGAGCGACCTGAGGTCCTCCTGCGGCGCGAGGACCCGCCACAGCGCCGCCGAGAGGGCGGGCTCGACCACGTCGTGGGTGTGCAGGTCCTCCACCGCCCTGACGAGGCGGCGCGTCGGCGTCATGCCGGTCTGCGGCTCGCTGCCGAGCAGCTGCTCGCGGAGCTCGGGCAGGGAACGCGACAGCGACGCCGCCCTGGGCAGCAGGTCCGCGGCGCTGCCGGTCTCCCTGTCCGCGGCCTCTCCCCCGCCTCCGCCGCCTCCGCCGCCTCCGCCCTGCGCGGGGACGGCGTGCGCGGCCCCGGTCGAGATGCCACCCCAGCCGCCGTTCCCGAACGGCCTGCCCGCCGTCCGCATCCTGAGGTAGGTCCCCCGCCCGTTCACGGGCGTCCAGCGCCTGACGACCCACGGCATGACCTCGGAGGTGGTGCCCTCCCGCGCCACGGTGGTGGCCAGCAGCCACTCCTCGGTCCTGATGTAGCTCCACGGGCCCGTCCTGGGGCGGGGACGGGCCTCGGCGAGCGCCGCCAGCTCCAGCAGCTCCGGGGAGGCCTGGGGGAAGGACGCCATCGGACGCGGAAGGCCGCGCACGGGCCTGCTGGCCGACAGGCGGGTGATCCTCGCGAGGTCCTCCAGGATCGGCGGCCCCTCGGGCCCCGCGAGGGCGGACGGCGCGTCCTCGCCCGGGGGACGGGGCCGGGCGTGCTGCGGGACCTGTGACAGGACCATCAGCGCCGCGGCGGCTCCCAGGAGGGCGACGGCCAGGACGGGCCTCCTTCCGCGCGCCCGCCGGGAGGCGCCCTCGCGCAGGATCCGCCTGAGGATCTCGTCGTCGTCCCCCCTGCCCATCTTCTCCCTCACCTCGTGCGGGAGGACGGGGTTGTGCCGGATCATGAGCTCACGGACCCTGTCGCGGCCCCCGGCGCTCATCTGCCCGCCTCCTCGTGCCACAGGCACATGTCGCGCAGCTGGGCGGCCAGCCTCTGCCTGGCCCGGCAGAGCCGTACCCTGACCGCGTTCGGCGTCAGGCCGAGGACCACGCCTATCTCCTCGACCGCGAGGTCCTCCCAGTAGTGCAGACGGAGGATCTCCCCGTCCTTGGGGCGCAGGCGCGCCATGGCCGTCTCCATCGCGGTCCTGACCTCTTCCTCGTCGTGTGACCCGTCACCGGGCTCATCCGGCGGCAGCTGCCTCAGCAACGCCAGGAGGCGCTGCCTGCGCCCCTCTCCGCGCGTGACGTTGCGCACGTGGCCCCAGGCCACGCGGTACAGCCAGGCGACGACGGCCCGGTCGTCGTCCCTCGGAATCCGGTGCCTCTTGTGCCAGGCGGTCTGAAAGGTGCACGAGGCGATGTCATCGGCTCCCCCCAGGCCGACCCGGCGTGCCGCGTACGCCCACACGGGTTCGTAGAAGACGCGGAACATCCACTCGAACCACTTCTCCTCGTCCTCCTCCGACACGGCCGCCCCTTCCCCACCCGCCGTCATGTTTCTTACGTCCAGCACCAAGGATTCGATTACAGATCACATGCGAACGGTAACGGAAAGTAAGGGAAGGCTGGCCGGTGGGCCGGGAACGGGAACGGCGCCCCGCGCCCCGGGAAAGGACGAGCGCCGACGAGCGGCTCCGACGGTGAGCGTGGTGATCTCGGCGAGTAGGGTCGGTCCTGGTTAACGCTTCGTGATCGAAAGGACATCGCCATGGCGACGACACGTACCGCGACGACTCAGTGGAAGGGCGCGCTCCTCGACGGATCGGGCACCGTCTCGCTGGACTCGTCCGGGGTGGGCACGTTCGACGTGTCCTGGCCCTCCAGGGCCGAGCAGGCCAACGGCAAGACCTCGCCGGAGGAGCTCATCGCGGCGGCGCACTCCTCCTGCTTCTCGATGGCCCTGTCCCACGGACTGGCCCAGGCCGGCACCCCGCCGCAGTCCCTGGAGACCAGGGCCGATGTGACCTTCCAGCCGGGTGAGGGCATCACCGGGATCGTCATCTCCGTTCGCGGCCAGGTCGAGGGCCTGTCCGCGGAGGAGTTCCAGAAGGCGGCCGAGACGGCCAAGGCCAACTGCCCGGTGAGCAAGGCGCTCTCCGGCACCACGATCAGCCTCAACGCCGAACTGGTCGGCTGATCAGCGCCACTGCCTGACCGCGCCCGCCTCGTAAGGGGCGGGCGCGGTCACGGTAACCGGGCCCGGACGCCCCTCCCTCTCACCGTCGGGCTCACCGTCGGGCCGCCCTCTCGCCCTCCGGCACCCGCGCGGACTCCCGCACCACGGCCCGCCCATGACGCGGGACGGCTCCACCCCGCGGGGAAGACGAAAAAGCGCAGGTTAAAGCCTCGCCGCCAGGCGTTCCGCCCAGTGACCCGGGACGCATACACTCAGGCGACCCCCGCTCAACCGGGCAGACCATCCGAAAGACCGAGATGCCCGGCCGCACCGTGCCCACGGTCGTCACCCCCGGTTGAGGCCGCCGCGCCCGGTTCGGCCGACCAGTCGCACATACAGCCGAAGAAGATCCGCACCCCCTTGTGAGCCCCAACCGCTCCCGCAGGAGAGGCCCGGGCCGGTCCGACCATTCGTGTTCCCCCGCTCCAGGGTGACAAGAACGACGACACCCTGCACACGAGGGCCTAACTGAGGGAGAATAGGGCCACATGCGCGAAATCTGGCCGGGAGAGCCGTATCCACTCGGCGGCACCTGGGACGGCGTGGGCACCGGTTTCTCGGTGTTCTCCGAGGTCGCCGAGCGGATCGAGCTGTGCCTTTTCGGGGACGACGGGCGCGAGGAGCGCGTCGACCTGCCCGAGGTCGACGGGTTCGTCTGGCATGGATACTTCCCGGGGATCACTCCCGGGCAGCGGTACGGCTACCGCGTGCACGGCCCCCACGACCCCACCCGCGGCCACCGGTGCAACCCCTCCAAGCTGCTGCTCGACCCGTACGCCAAGGCCGTTGAGGGCTCCCTGGCGTGGAACGAGTCGCTGTTCTCCTACCCCTTCACCGACCCGGCCAGCCGCAACGACGAGGACAGTGCCCCCTTCATGCCGAAGAACGTGGTGGTCAACCCGTTCTTCGACTGGGGGAACGACCGGCCGCCGCGCACGCCGTACCACCAGACGGTGATCTACGAGGCGCACGTGCGCGGGCTCACCATGCGCCACCCCGCGGTGCCCCCGGAGCAGCGCGGCACCTACGCGGGCCTGGCGCACCCCGCGGTCATCGACCACCTGCTGAGCCTGGGCGTCACCGCGGTCGAGCTGATGCCGGTGCACCAGTTCGTGCCCGAGCACGCGATGGTCGCCCGCGGGCTGACGAACTACTGGGGCTACAACACGATCGCCTACCTGGCTCCGCACGCCGCGTACTCCAGCTCGGGGCAGCGCGGCGAGCAGGTGCTGGAGTTCAAGGCGATGGTGCGAGCGCTGCACGACGCCGGGATCGAGGTCATCCTCGACGTGGTCTACAACCACACGGCCGAGGGTGACCACATGGGGCCGACGCTGGGCTTCCGCGGCATCGACAACGCGGCCTACTACCGGCTGCACGACGGCGACCGGCGCTACTACCTCGACTACACCGGCTGCGGCAACTCGCTCAACGTCCGCTCGCCGCACGCGTTGCAGCTCATCATGGACTCGCTGCGCTACTGGGTCCTGGAGATGCACGTCGACGGCTTCCGGTTCGACCTGGCTTCTGCCCTCGCCCGCGAGCTGCACGACGTCGACCGGCTGAGCGCGTTCTTCGACCTGATCCAGCAGGACCCGGTCATCTCCCAGGCGAAGCTGATCGCCGAGCCGTGGGACGTCGGCCCCGGCGGCTACCAGGTCGGCAACTTCCCGCCGTTGTGGACGGAGTGGAACGGCAAGTACCGCGACAGCGTGCGCGACTTCTGGCGCGGGAACGGGGCCGCGCTGCCGGAGTTCGCCTCAAGGCTGACCGGCTCCGCCGACCTCTACGCCACCTCGGGCCGCCGTCCCGTCGCCTCCATCAACTTCGTCACCTGCCACGACGGGTTCACCCTCACCGACCTGGTCTCCTACGACCGCAAGCACAACGAGGCCAACGAGGAGAACAACCGCGACGGCACCGACGACAACCGGTCGTGGAACTGCGGCGCCGAAGGGCCGTCCGGCGACCCGGAGATCATGCGCCTGCGCCACCGCCAGCGCCGCAATCTCCTGACCACCCTGTTCCTGTCGCAGGGCGTGCCGATGCTGCTGGCGGGCGACGAGTTCGGCAGGACCCAGGGCGGCAACAACAACGCCTACTGCCAGGACAACGAGATCTCCTGGGTCGACTGGTCGCTTGCCGGGAGCGAGAAGGAGCTGCTGGACTTCGTCAGGAGCCTGTCGGAGCTGCGGCGCGAGCACCCCGTCTTCCAGCGGCGCAGGTTCTTCCACGGCCGCAAGGCCGAGGACGGCACCCGCGACATCGTCTGGCTCACCCCCTCGGGGGAGGAGATGTCGGCCTCCGACTGGCACACCGGCTACGCCAAGTCGCTGGCCGTCTTCCTGAACGGCGCCGCCATCACCGAGCCCGGCACGCGCGGTGAGCCGATCGTCGACGACTCGTTCCTGCTGCTGATCAACGGCCACCACGAGGACATGACCTTCGCCGTCCCCGACGCGAGGTACGGCACGCGGTGGCATGCCGTACTGGACACCGCGCAGGAGGGCCGGCAGGAGACGCCCTCGGAGGAGTCCTGGCCCGAGGAGGCCAAGATCGCGGTGACCTCGCGCTCGATGCGGATCCTGCGCTGCGAGCGGCGACGGCCCTAAAAGGGCGCGGCGGGCGGCGCCCCTAAAGGCCGGTGGCGATGGCGGCGGTGAGCAGCACCAGGACGAAGGTGACCAGCCCGGCGAGGCCGTGCAGCAGGACGGCCACGAGGGGGAAACGCCGCTCGGCGCCGCGCGCGTGGCGGCCGGCGCCGAGCCAGCGGGTGAACATGGTGAAGCCCAGCAGCGCGGACACCGCGAGCACCCCGAACGCCAGCCAGGCGAAGGCCCGCCCCGAGGTGAGCATGTAGGCGATCCAGCAGCCCAGGGCGCAGAGCGCCAGGGCCGGGTGCGCGAAGACCAGCACCACGGGGAAACGGGTAACCTTCGCCGCCTGCCGGCGCGGACCTCCACCGGAGAGCCAGAGGTACAGCAGGTAGACCCCGAGCATCGCGGTGATCAACCATGTCACGATCGCGACCAGCCCCACACAGCCTCCCGGTCTCCTTTGACGCATCATGTAACGGCGGTCGCCCAAAGTCACCGGAAGCGTCGAATCCGTTATCTTCCGCTCCGGGACCGTTCCACCCCTCCCTGCCGGACGGGAGCCGGTCCGAAGGAGCCGCCGCGCGGCCCGCGCCGCGGCCGAGCCGGGGAACACCGCCGCGCGTCCCCTCGCCGACCCTGTGCCAAGGTAGGGGAATGCGCCTCATCCATCCGACGACCTCGGACGACGTCGACCTCGCACGGGCCTACGCCTATCCGGAGGGGCGGTGCGTCCGCCTCAACATGGTGGCCAGCGCCGACGGCGGGACCTGGCTTGAGGGGTTGTCCGGCGGGCTGTCCGGCAGCGGTGACCGCCGGGTCTTCGGGGTGCTGCGCGGCCAGGCCGACGTCGTCCTCGCGGGGGCCGCGACGGTCAGGGCCGAGGGGTACGGTCCCGCCAGACCGAGGGAGTCGTGGCGCGAGCTGAGACGGGGACGCTCCGCCGCGCCGCCGATCGCCGTGCTCACCCGGCGGCTCGACCTGAACCTCGCGAGCCCACTGTTCGCCGAGGCGGAGCCGGACGCCAGGACGATCGTCATCACCTGTGAGGCGGCGCCCCGCGACCGGCGCGAGGAGGCCGCGAGGCACGCCGAGGTGATCGTGGCGGGTGGTGACCGGGTCGACCTGGCCGCGGCGCTCGGGGAGCTGGCCGCGCGCGGCCTCGAACGGGTGCTGTGCGAGGGCGGCCCGAAGATCAACGCCCAGCTCGCCGCCGCGGACCTGGTTGACGAGCTCTGCCTCACGGTGAGCCCGATGCTGATCGGCGGCGACGCCGCCCGGGTCCTCGACGGCCCCGGCTCGCTCACCCGGCTGCGCCTGGCCCACGTCTTGGAAGAGGATGGCTTCCTGTTCACCAAATATGTCCGCCCTCTCCGGTAGACATGTCACGCGACCCCGAAGAACGGACGAGGAGCGGGATGGACCTGCCGCTGCAGCCACCGATCGCGCCGATGCTGGCCAAGGCCGTCAAGAGCCTGCCGCCGCAGAACGGCACCATGCTGTACGAGCCGAAGTGGGACGGCTACCGATGCATCGTCTTCCGTGACGGCGACGGGGTGTACCTCGGCAGCCGCAACGAGCGGCCGTTCACGCGTTACTTCCCCGAGGTGGTCGAGGCCGTGCGGGCCGAGCTGCCGGAGCGGGTGATCGTCGACGGGGAGATCGTCATCCGCGGCGGCCAGGCGCTCGACTTCGAGGCCCTGCAGCAGCGCATCCATCCCGCGGCCTCGCGGGTGAAGCTGCTGGCCGAGCAGACACCGGCGTCGTTCGTCGCCTTCGACCTGCTGGCCCTGGGCGAGGAGTCCCTGCTCGACGTCCCCTTCGCCGAGCGCAGGACGAGACTGGAGTCGATCTTCGGCGGCGCGGGCCACGGGGTGCGGCTGACTCCGGTCACCGCCTCGCAGGAGCGGGCCGCCGAGTGGTTCGAGACGTTCGAGGGCGCGGGACTCGACGGCATCGTGGCCAAGCCGGGCGACTCGCCGTACCAGCCGGACAAAAGGGTGATGTTCAAGGTCAAGCACGAGCGGACCGCCGACGCGGTGGTCGCGGGGTACCGGGAGCACAAGTCCGGTCCGGTGGTCGGCTCCCTGCTCCTGGGGCTCTACGACGCGCAGGGGGAGCTCCGTCACGTCGGCGTCGCGGCGTCGTTCCCGATGAAGCGCAGGGCGGAGCTCATCGGGGAACTGGCCCCGTACGTGAGCCAGGACGGCCATCCCTGGAGCGCCGACTCCCTGCCCGGCGCGATCTCCAAGTGGAGCGCGACCAAGGACCTGTCCTTCGTGCCGCTGCGGCCCGAGCTCGTCGTCGAGGTCGCCTACGACCACATGGAGGGCACGCGCTTCCGGCACACCGCCCAGTTCCGCCGCTGGCGCCCCGATCGCACCCCCGAATCGTGCACCTTCGAGCAACTCGAACGGCCCGTCTCCTACGACCTGGACGACATCCTGGCCCGCTGAGATGATGTTCGCGTAGACACGGGGGCCTGGAGTCGATATATCTCGACCATGGCACGTTCATCCTCCTCCGGCGACGAGCTGAGGGCCTCCCTCGAAGCCCGTCGCGAGCTCGGCCCCGAATACGAAGACTCCCTCGTCGAGGGTTTCCTGGAGAAGATGGACCAGGAGATCGACAAGCGGGTGGACGACCGGGTCGCCGCCCGCGCCAGGCAGGTGAGCCCGGCGATCAAGCCGTCCGTGGACGCGGGCCAGCGGCTGGCCCTGGCGATCATCTCCATCTCGCTCGGCGTGCCGGGCACGGTCGGGCTGGCCTTCGCCGGGCTCGAGGGCTCCCTGGGGTTCGTGCTCGTGCTCATGTGGGTCGGGATCATCGGGGTGAATCTCTCCTTCACCCTCGGCAGACGGCACCGCTCGGGCTGACCCCCGGAGCACAGCCGGGGGTCACGCCGGAGGGCACGGGCCCGTCGGGTGCCCCGCGATCGGGACGTGACCGCTTACGCCCCCGTCTCCTCGCGCGCCTTGCTGGGCTGGACCCGCTTCGGCTCGCCGGGCATCTTCGGGTAGTTGGGCGGATAGGGCATGTCCTCGGCGCCGTCGCGCTCGAACCACTCCAGCAGGGGCTCGATCGAGAAGGCCTGCTCGTCGATCGCGGCGTGCACATCGCCAAGCTTGGCGAAGCGGGCGGGGACCGTACGGATGTCGAAGTCACGCGGCTCGGCGTCGGCCAGCTCGTCCCAGGTGAGCGGGGCCGAGACGGGGGCTCCCTCCCTGGCCCGCACCGAGTAGGCGGCGGCCAGGGTCCGGTCGCGGGCGTTCTGGTTGTAGTCGAGGAAGATCCGCTCTCCCCGCTCCTCCTTCCACCACGCGGTCGTGGCCAGGTGGGGCAGGCGGCGCTCGACCTCACGGGCGAAGGCGATCCCGGCGTGACGCACCTGGATGAAGTCCCAGCGCGGCTCGATGCGCACGGCGACGTGGATGCCACGCCCTCCCGAGGTCTTGGGGAAGCCCGTCATGCCGAGCTCCTGGAGGATCTCTCGGACGGTGAAGGCCACCTGGCGCGCCTCCTTGAAGGAGGTTCCCGGTTGCGGGTCGATGTCGACGCGCAGCTCGTCGGGGTGGTCGGTGTCGGAGGAGCGGGTGGGCCAGGGGTGGAAGTCGATGGTTCCCAGGTTCGCGCAGTAGGCGATGGCGGCGACCTCGGTCACGCACAGCGCCTCCGCGGTACGACCGCTGGGAAAGCGGATCACGGCCGTCCGCAGCCACTCAGGCCGCTTGGCGGGCATCCGCTTCTGGTAGATCTCCTCCCCCTCGATTCCGTCGGGATAGCGCCTGAGGTAGGCGGGACGGTCGTACAGGGCACGCAGGGCGCCCTCTCCCACGCTCACGTAGTACTCGACCAGCTCACGCTTGGTCACTCCGATTCCGGGGAAGTAGATCTTGTCAGGATTGGTGACCTTGACCACCCTGTCCCCGACGGGGAGTTCTATGTACGGCGACGGCATACGTCCGACCGTACTCCCTGGAGCCTGTTCCGTCCCGGAACCGTGTGGGTGGGTCCGCCCCGGAGCCGCCACGGCGGCGGGACCGGGCACTCAACGGGACGGACCGCATGATCATCCGTCTAGCTCTCCGGTTCCGGGCGCTGGCGCGCCACCCGGCCGGCGGCATTTTCAGTCGTCCAATTGATCCTGGACGGCCTGACAGATGACCTCACCCATCAACAGGAAGGTGAAATACCCCCCACATCCTTAAAGACGCCAAATCGGGCATCAATGGATGCTTCGCCCCCAAGATTTTTGCCCGCGCCCGTCCTCACACCCTCCCGGGAACGCGCAGGGAACACACAGGGAACGTGGGGGGAACGTGGGGGGAGCACGTCGACACATGGGGACGCCCAGGGACACATGAGGACGCCCGGAGTCTCCCGGGAGCGCCCACAACACCCCCGGAACACCCCGGGACCCCCGGGAACACCTGGAAACACCGCCTCGAGCGCATAGGCTTGAGATATGGAAAAGGTGGTCAAGAGTGACGCCGAATGGCGTGTCCAGCTCTCTCCCGAGGAGTTCCACGTGCTCCGCCGGGCGGGCACCGAGCGTCCCTTTACCGGTGAGTACGTCGATACCAAGACCGTGGGCGTCTACAGCTGCCGGGCCTGCGGAACCGAGCTGTTCCGCTCGGAAACCAAGTTCGACAGCCACTGCGGCTGGCCGAGCTTCTACGAGCCGTCGAAAAGCGAGGCGGTGACCCTGATCGAGGATCGCTCGCTGGGCATGGCCCGGGTCGAGGTCCGGTGCGCCACCTGCGACTCCCACCTCGGTCACGTCTTCCACGGTGAGGGCTACGCCACCCCGACCGACGACCGTTACTGCATCAACTCCGTGTCCCTGCGGCTGGAGCCGTCCGAATAGACCCGAGCAGCCCCGCGCCCTCGCCGGACACCCCTCGGTCTTCGGCGTCCGCGGGGCACGGGCCGGACACTCCGTACCACAATCTCCCCTCGGGGAGAGAGTGAGGACGCCCGGTCGCGGGGTAAAGCACCATCACGCAAAGTACGTGGTCATCTCCGCAACGTGTTCTCGCTCAGGGAGCGGCCGTGCACTTCCGGCACAGGTGGGAGATCATCGAGGCCGTCGGCCGGGTGATCACCCAGCGCTGCAGGGTCTGCGGCAAGACAAGGGTACGAGTGACCTGACGAGCCGGGCCCCTACCGGGGAGGTCACTTCGGTTCGGGGTAGGTGAGGCGGCAGTCGGAGTCGTCGGGACCGAGGATGTTCGCGAGCACGGGGTTGCCGTTCTCGCCGAACTTCGCCTGGACGAAGACCACGGGACGGGGCTCGCCGAGCTCTCCGACGAGATAGTCGCGGCCCGTCTCGCACAGCTTGAGAGCCTGTTTGGAGTTGGTCGCGGACTCCGGAAGATCCGTATATATCCGCAGATAACCACCGACTCTGCGGATGTCCTTGAGGCGCTTGGTCGCCTTGTGCCCGACGAAGTAGGCCAGCGCCTTCCTGTCGGTGTCCTTGGACAGCCCCGCGGCCTTGGCCTCGTCTCCCCGTTTCTTCTCGCCCGGCTCCGCGGGCGCGGCGAGGGGGACGGCCGCGCCTCCCCCTCCCGAGGGGGTCTCCACGGGAAGGGGCACGATCGCCCGCGTCACCTCCTGCTGCTGGGTCGGCGATCCCGTCCGCAACAGTGAGCCGCCGAGCACCAGCAGCGCGACCGCCAGCGCGCCCACCCCGACCAGGATCTCAAGAAGACGGGATCGGGTCCTCCTCCTGCGGCGAATCCCCTCACGCCCGCTGGACCGTGCCAGACCCTCGCCCGTTTTCACCCATGGCCTCACATCGACAGGTTGTTTCCCCGAGTATTACCCACGCTTGACCCGGGCGCGAACGTTCCCCGGCCGGTTTCCGCGTCGCGCCCCGCCGGAGCGGGGCGCCCGACGCGCCCGCCCGCCCGGGACCGTCAGAAGCAGCGGGACCGCGAGGGCGCGACCTCGAGGGACGCGTCCGCCCGCGCGGGACCGTCAGGGGCCCGGCCTTCGCGGGCCGGGGACTACGGCAGCGAGGCGATCAGCTCGCCGACCGGCTTGCGGACGCCCGTGTAGAAGGGGATCTCCTCCCGGGTGTGCCGTCTGGCCTCCGCGCCCCGCAGGGTCCGCATGAGATCGACGATGCGGTGCAGCTCGTCGGCCTCGAAGGCGAGCATCCACTCGTAGTCGTTCAGGGCGAAGCAGGCGACCGTGTTGGCCCTGACGTCGGGGTAGTCGCGGGCCATCTTGCCGTGCTCGGCCAGCATCCTGCGGCGGTCCGCGTCGTCCAGGAGGTACCACTCCAGGGAGCGGACGAACGGGTAGACACTGACGTATCCGCGCGGCTCCTCCTCTGCGAGGAAGGCCGGGATGTGCGACTTGTTGAACTCGGCGGGGCGGTGCAGCGCCATGACCGACCAGACCGGCTCGGCCAGCCGCCCGAGCTCGGTGCGGCGGAACCTGGAGTAGGTCTCCTGCAGGTCCTCCGCGGTCGGCGCGTGCCACCAGAACATGAAGTCGGCATCAGCGCGGAACCCGGCCACGTCGTAGAGGCCCCGGGTGACCACGTCCTTCTCCGCCGCCTGGGCCAGGAGATCCTCAACCTCGTCGGCCATGCCCTCGCGGTTGGCCGGGCAGCGCTCACGCAGCCTGAAGACCGACCACATCGTGTAGCGGATCACCTGGTTCAGGTCGCGTGCCTTCGGCCGCGGGTTCCCGTCCGTCGTCCTCACCCCTTTGTCAGCGAATCAGCTTTTCTCTGCCATTCTCCCGTCGGATCCAGGTGGTCCAGAATCCGGGCCGCCGCGGTGCGGGCGGTGGAGACGCAGGCGGGGATGCCGAGACCGTCGTAGGCGGCGCCGCACACGGCCAGGCCCGGCTGCGGGGCGACGGCCGCGCGGATGCGGGCCACCCGGTCGAGGTGACCGACGTCATACTGCGGCAGGGAGCCGCCCCAGCGGGTCACCCGGGAGTCGCGGGGCAGCCCCTGCACGCCCGTGACCTCGGCCGTCTCGGCCATCGCCAGCGCGGCCAGCTCCGCGTCGTCGCGCTGGAGCAGCATCTCCTCGCCGAGGCGGCCGATGGAGCAGCGCAGCACGATCAGGTCCGGGTCCGCCTCGGCCAGGTGCGGCCACTTGACCGAGCTGAACGTCGCGGCCTTGACCGGGCGCCCCTCGACGGGCGGGACCAGGTAGCCGCTGCCGGTCGGCGGCTCGGGGAAGGCGTCCCTGGGGTAGGCGAGCGTGACGATGGCCATGCTGGCGTACTCGATCCTGGACAGCTCGGCGGCGGCCTTCGGCACCTCGCCCGCGAGCAGGCGGCTCGCGGCGGGGGCGGGCACGGCGAGGATGACCGCGTCGGCCTCGATGACCTCGGGGTCGGGCACCGGCCCCGTCACAAGGCGCCATCCGGTCTCGGTACGGCTCAGCTCCCTGACCGTGACACCGGTCCTGATCTCCGCGCCCGAGGCGGCGGCCACGGCCGCGGGCAGCGAGCCCATGCCCTGGCGCAGCGTGGTGAAGACGGGTCCCGCTTCCTTCTGCGGCTCGGCGGCGATCTCCCGCGCGGCGGTGAGCAGCGACCGCTCAGAGCGGGCGGCGGCGGCGATCTTCGGCATCGTCGCGTCCAGCGACAGCCGGTCGGCCCGGCCCGCATAGACGCCGCCGAGCATCGGCTCGATCAGGCGCTCGACCACCTCGTCGCCCATCCTGGCCCGGATGTAGGCGGCCACGGACACGTCGGTGGTGATGAGCGTCGCGGGCAGGATCTGGTCCAGCGGGACGCGCGCGAGGCCGCCGGGGCTGAGGATGCCCGACCTGGCCAGCGCGGCCAGGTCCGAGGGGACGCCCATGACCTGCCCCTTGGGCAGGGCGCGCAGCGTCCCCCTGCTCAGGATGCCCGCCTGGGTCGTGCCGGGGTGGCGCAGTTCGTCGCCGAGGCCGACCATCCTGGCCAGTTCCCTGCCCTCGGGGCGCCGGGCGAGCATGGCCTCGGCCCCGGCGTCCACCGGGATTCCCGCGACCTCGGAGGCGTGGAGCTTGCCGCCGATCCGCCGGGCGCCGTCGAGCACGGTCACCCGGACATTTTCGCCGCCCTGCCCGAGGTACCACGCGGCCGCCAGGCCCGCGATCCCCCCGCCGACGACCACCACATGGCACCGGTTGCCTTCCATGACTCCTGACCGTACCGCCCCCCATGCTCGCCCATGTGTCCCGCCACCCCGGAGCGGGCGGTGCGCGGAACGTGATTCCATCGTGACCCCCGCCGCAAAACCCCACCGCCGCCGCGACCGTCTTCACGGTCATGAGAAAACTCAGGTACGGCCTGTGCGTGGCGGGCATCGTGTTGTTCGTCTCGTCCTGCGCGGGGACGGGTGACCAGACAACCCTCGACTCTGGCGGCGGCTCCGCAGGAACCAGCGCGGAGCAGGCCCTGCCGCAGTCCGCCGACGCCGAGTCGGCGAAGGCTCCCGAGCCGAAGACCGCGGGGGAGCCGGAGAACAGCTCGCGGGCCGATCAGGTGAAGCTGGTCGCGCAGGACCGGTCGATCATCTACACGGCCGAGATGGCGGTCCGCGCCAAGGACGTCATCTCGGCGGCCGACAGTGCCCGGCGGATCGTCACCGGCGCGGGCGGCTACCTGGCCACCGAGAAGTCGGACACCGGCTCGAGCGACCGCGCCTCCGTCAACCTGGTTTTCAAGATCCCGCCAACGGCCTACCCGGGGGTGCTCGACCGCCTCGGCAAGGAGCTCGGTAAGCGCGAGTCGCTGCAGCAGAACACCGAGGACGTCACCGAGCAGGTCGCCGACGTGGAGAGCCGCCTCAAGTCGTCGCAGGCCGCGCTCGACTCGCTGCGCACGCTGCTGAAGAAGGCCAAGACGATCGGTGAGGTGCTGGAGGTCGAGCGGGAGGTCTCGGCGCGCGAGGCCGATCTCGAATCGCTCCAGGCCCGGCAGAAGACGCTCGCCTCGCAGACGAGCATGGCGACGCTGACGCTGAACCTGGTCGGCCCCGAGGTCGTCGTCGAGGAGCCCTCGGACGAGCCCTCGGGGTTCCTTGGCGGCCTGCGGTCGGGCTGGAGCTCCTTCGTCACAGCCGTCAGGATCGGCCTGACGGTCCTGGGCGCGCTGCTGCCCTGGCTGGTCGTCATCGCGCTGGTCTGGCTGGTCGTCGCCGTCGTGCGACGCCTCACCGGGAGGGGCGCCACCGGAACGGCGCCGCCGCCCGTGGCGGCCGGGTCCGACGAGGAGACGGCCGGGGCCGTCGAATCCGGGCACGGCGACGGACCGGCCCCGCCGGAATAGTTTCGAGCCGGACCGGGAACGGCCCCGGCGGGCCTCAGCGCACGGAGGCCTCGTGGACGAAGTCCGTGAGGCGGGCGAGCTGGTCGGGGTCGGTCGCGGGCAGCACGCCGTGGCCGAGGTTGAAGACGTGCCCCTCCGCCTTGGCGCCACGGGCCAGGATGTCGGCCGCCCTGCGCTCGACGACCTCCCACGGGGCGAGCAGGAGCGCGGGGTCGAGGTTGCCCTGCAGCGCCCTGCCCGGCCCGACCCTTCTCGCGGCCTCGTCGAGCGGGACCCGCCAGTCGACGCCGACCACGTCGGCCCCGGCCTCGCCGAGCAGGCCGAGCAGCTCACCGGTGCCGACGCCGAAGTGGATGCGCGGGGTGTCCAGCTCGGCGAGGCCCGCGAAGATGCGGCTGGTGTAGGGCAGGACGAACTCGCGGTAGTCGTCGGGGGCGACGGCGCCGACCCACGAGTCGAAGAGCTGTACGGCCGAGGCCCCCGCGGCGATCTGGACACGCAGGAAGCCGAGGGTGATCTCGGTCAGCCGGTCCATCAGGGTGTGCCACAGGTCCGGCCTGCCGTACATCATGGCCTTGGTGTGGTCGTGGTTCTTCGAGGGGCCGCCCTCGATGAGGTAGGAGGCCAGGGTGAAGGGCGCCCCCGCGAACCCGATGAGGGGGGTCGCGCCCAGCTCGCCGGTCAGGGCGCGGACGGCCTCCGTGACGTAGGAGACGTCGTCGGGCTCGATCGGGCGCAGCGTCCCGACCGCGGCGGCGTCCCTGATCGGCTCCGCGACGACCGGCCCGACGCCGGGCTTGATGTCGAGGTCGATCCCGATCGCCTTGAGCGGCACCACGATGTCGCTGAAGAAGATGGCCGCGTCGACGCCGTAGCGCCGTACGGGCTGCAGGGTGATCTCCACGATCAGGTCCGGGGTCGCGCACGCGGTGAGCATGGGCACCCCGCCGCGCACCGCCCGGTATTCGGGCAGCGAGCGGCCCGCCTGACGCATGAACCACACGGGCGTGTGGGAAACGGGCTGGCGGCGGCACGCGCGCAGGAACGAAGAGTCGGCAAGCTCGGGAGTCACTCCACCAGGGTGCCATGCCGGGAGCGCGGTCCGCTCTTCAAGGCTGCTGAGTGTCGTTCTGGGTATGAAATCACCGGTTATTAAATGAGATCACCCTTAACAACACCTAGACAGCTTCAAGTCATGATGACGATAGGGTTCCACCCGTTTCGAGTGCTTCGTCCGACGAAACCCGATGGCGGAAGGCCTCCGACGACGCCGGACCGCGCGAAGCGATCATGTTTCCGGGTACAGTTCCTCCCATCGACGAACCTGGTCCGGCCCCCGGCTGGTCCAAATGTTCGTCAAGTCACCGCGCGGCATCGATTCCGGCACCACTTTCGGGACACGCCGAGCACGTTGCGCGGAAATGTCGGCGCGACGTGCCAACGTCGGACCACGACCCGACGAAAGGCCTGTGCGATGTCCACGATGTGGAGTTCACCCGAGCGCCGCGGTGAGCACTGTGCTTCCTGTGCCGACGAGCGGGTGTTCGAGCAACCCCCCTGCCTCGACGGTCACGAACCGGGTCAGTGCCCCGAATGGGCCTGTGTCGACTGCGGTCACGCGCTGTTCCTCCGCATCTCCGGCGACATCTCCGACGACGGGGACGCACTCGCTCCCCGCCTGTCGGCGGCAGTGGCTTGATCGGTCCCGATGGCTCCTACACACACCCCAGTGGTCCCCATGCGTTCAGTTCCGACCTACGCTTCCGATATGACCGCCGGTGACACGCCGCTCGCCCCCGCCGCTTTCACGCGCGCGGCGGCGAGCATGCGTCCCGCCGAGGTCAGACCGGAGATCGAGCTGGAGGACATCCCGGCGCCACAGCGCCTCGCCCCCTACTCGGCCGCCATCGGCGCGTCGGTCTACCGCGACGACGACGAGCTCGCGGTCGGCCGCCTCATCATGCTGTTCGACCCGGACGGCCAGCGCGGCTGGGACGGCCAGTTCCGACTGGTCGCCTATGTCAGGGCGGACATGGAACCGGAGATCACCGAGGACCCGCTGCTCGGCCCCGTCGCGTGGAGCTGGCTCACCGAGTCGCTCGACGCGCACGGCGCCTCCTACGCCGCCGCCGGAGGCACCGTCACCAGAGCGGTGTCAGAGGGCTTCGGCAACAAGGCCGAAGACCCCGTGACCACGGAACTGGAGCTGCGCGCCTCCTGGTCCCCGCTGGAGGAGGATCTCTCCGGCCACGTCGCCGCCTGGTGCGATCTGATGTGCCTGGCGGCCGGCATACCACCCCTGCCACCCGACGTGGCGAGCCT
The DNA here is from genome assembly GCF_040689595.1 of Streptosporangium sp. NPDC051023. Classification (NCBI taxonomy): domain Bacteria; kingdom Bacillati; phylum Actinomycetota; class Actinomycetes; order Streptosporangiales; family Streptosporangiaceae; genus Streptosporangium; species Streptosporangium sp. NPDC051023. Next base: position 99,415 of record NZ_JBFBCE010000015.1, read on the forward strand.
GCCGCCACGCCGTCGCGAAGATCCGGAGCCCTTCCGAACGTGACCGACGAGACAACCATCGTTCCGCTGCTGGAGCCGCGAGAGGGAATCCCACCCGTCATCGAGGACCACGCCGACCTCGCACGCGCCGTGCGCGCCTTCGCCGAGGGCACGGGCCCGGTCGCCGTCGACGCCGAGCGTGCCTCGGGATACCGCTACAGCGGTCGCGCCTATCTGGTGCAGCTGCGCCGCGCCGGTGCGGGCAGCGCGCTGATCGACCCGACCCACTGCCCCGACCTGTCCGAGCTCGACGCGGCGCTGGCGGACGCCGAGGTGGTGCTGCACGCCGCCTCCCAGGACCTCCCGTGCCTGGCCGAGCTGAACTTCCGCCCCCGCGAGCTGTTCGACACCGAGCTGGCCGGTCGGCTGCTCGGTTACGAGCGGGTCGGGCTCGGGATGATGGTGGAGAACGTCCTCGGGCTGAGGCTGGAGAAGGGGCACTCGGCCGCCGACTGGTCGACCCGGCCGCTGCCGGAAGACTGGCTGCGCTACGCGGCGCTCGACGTCGAGGTCCTGATCGAGCTGCGCGACATCCTCTACCAGGAGCTCGACTCCACCGGGAAGCTGTCGTGGGCGCAGGAGGAGTTCGCCTCGGTGCTGGCGCACAAGTCCCCCGCGCCCCGCTCGGATCCGTGGCGGCGCACCTCGGGCATCCACAAGGTCCGCTCGCTGCGCGGGCTCGCCGTGGTCAGGGAGCTGTGGACGCTGCGGGACGAGCTGGCCAGGGAGTCCGACCTGGCGCCTGGCCGGGTCCTGCCGGACGCGGCGATCGTCACCGCCGCCCTCGAGCTGCCCCGCACCACCAAGTCGCTCACCGAGATCCCCCCGTTCACCGGGCGCAGCGCCCGCAGGCACCTGCGCGACTGGCTGGCCGCGATCGGCAGGGCCCGCGCGCTGCCCGAGTCACAGCTCCCCCAGCCCAGCACACCGGGCGACGGGCCGCCGCCCGCCAACCGGTGGATGGACCGCGACCCGGTCGCCGCACGGCGCCTGGCCGCCGCCAGGGCCGTGGTGGCCGCACTGGCCGACGAGCACCACATGCCGACGGAGAACCTCGTCCAGCCGGACGCGGTGCGCCGCCTGACCTGGGAACCCCCGCCGGTCATCGACGACGAGACCGTCGCGGCCCGGCTGCGTGAGCTGGGCGCGCGGGAGTGGCAGATCGGGCTGACCGCCCACCCGATGGCCAAGGCGCTCGTGCGCCTGGAGACCAAGGGCGAGATCTGACGGCCGCCGCCGCACCGTGTGTGCGGCGGGTCCGGCCACTCGAATCTTCCTTTACAAAGTAGATTTTTAACTTCCCGCGGAAACACCTGAACCCCCGAGCCGGTAAGCCGCTACAGACCTGTCGATGGACAACAGATCCGTGGACTCCGAGGAGACGGCGCACGGGCGGCATCCGGACGCGCGGGTGCTGGCCAGGGTCGCGGGCGGGGACGCGAGCGCGCTCGGCGAGCTGTACGGGCGGCACTCGGGGGCGCTGTTCGGCTTCCTGTACCGGCTCGCCGGAGACCGGGGCACCGCGGAGGAGATCCTCCAGGACACGCTGCTGGCCGTGTGGCGTTCCGCCGCGACCTACCAGGGCCGTTCCAGTGTGAGCACCTGGCTGTTCGGGGTGGCACGCAGGCAGGCGCACAACCGGCTGCGCGGGATCCCTCCCCCGCTCGCGGCCGAGCCGTACGAGCGGGCCGACAACGTGCCCGGCCCTGAGGAACTGGCGGTGGGAGCGGAGCGGGTGCAGGAGGCGCTCGCGCGGCTGCCGCTGGCGCAGCGCGAGGTGGTCGTGCTCGCCTTCCTCAACGACCTGGGTCACCAGGAGATCGCCGAGATCCTGGGCATCCCGGTCGGCACGGTCAAGAGCCGCCTGCATCATGCCCGCGCGACCCTCAGGGGGGTGCTCCGTTGAAAGGGAACGATCACGTGGACGAGTGGCCCGAGCTGAGGGGGATCGGCGACGGCGTTCCGGCGCCGCCGGGACCGGAGATCGTGCGGAGCGCGCTGTGGAGATCGGCGCTCGAGGGCGGCCGGCCGCCCGCCGTGCCGAGGGTCGTCAGGGTATGGGAGCTGCTGGTGATGGAGGCCCGCGTCCAGCCCCTGCCGATCTGGCTGGTCTCCGCGCTGGTCATGGCGACCGGGGTGGGGTTCGTCCTGGCCGAGCCGTCCACGGCGGTGTCCGTGCTCGCCCTGGTCGCGCCGCTGGTCGCGGGGATGGGCATCGCGGCGGCGTGCGGCCCGCGCGACGGCAGGGTCTTCGAGCTCGTGGCCGTCACGCCGACATCGCCACGGGTGATCCTGCTGGCCAGGATGACGCTGGTGTTCGGCTACGACCTGGCGCTGGGGCTGGCCGCCTCGGCGCTGCTGTCCCTGCCGATGCTCGGCTCGGTCGCCGACTCGGCCGCGGCGCAGCTGGTTTCGCTGGTCACGGCGTGGCTCGGGCCGACGGCGGTGATCGCGGCGCTCAGCCTGCTGCTGTCGGTGTGCTGGAACGCCGAGGGCGCGGCGGGCGTCGCCCTGGCGGTGTGGGGACTGTACATGCTGAGCCTCATCGACTGGCCCGGGCTCTCCTGGCTCGGCGCGCTGTGGACCACCAGCCCCGGGACGATCGCTCTGGCCTTGGTCATGGCACTGGCCGCCGTGGTCATGGCGGGGTGGCGTGAACCGATCCGGCGTCTCCCCGAAACTCACCGATCGTGAAGCACCTCGGCCTCCGGGCACACGAGACGCGCGTTCTCGGAGGTGAGAACGAGTGATCGCGACCCTGCGCCACGAGTTCGGCATGCAGATCCGCCGCCCCGTCCTGTGGATCGTCTACGGCCTGGCGTTCACCCTGCTCGTCGTCAACCCTCAGCTCGGATATCTGCTCCCCGACGTCGGGTCCTTCCCGCACGACACCACGGCGGCCCTGCTGGCCATGGGCGACATCATCAACGCCATGATGCCGATGGTCTACGGATGCCTGCTGGCCGACCGGCTCGTCAGAGACCGGCGGCTCGGCGTCACCGAGGTCCTGAACACCACCCCCGCCGGGCGCACGGGACGGCTCCTCGGCAAGTACCTGGGCGCCTGCGCTGCCACGGCCACACCGATCGCGCTCATGTACTTCGGCCGGGTCCTCGTCTACGCGATCATCGGGGGCAGGCCTGGGGCGCTGCCCCTGTCCATGGCGGTCTTCGCGGCGACGAGCCTGCCGGGCCTGCTGTTCACCGGGGCGCTCGCCCTGGCCGGTCCGCTGCTGATGCCGGTACAGCCGTTCCGGGTGCTGTTCGTCGGTTACTGGTGCTGGAGCAGCCTCATCTCCCCGGACATGATGCCCACCGTGGCCTACTCGATCCTCTCACCGGGCGCCCGCTACGCGAGGTTCGCGCTCTTCGGCGTCAGGTTTCCCCCGGGCGTCCAGGCGCCATCGGACTACGAGCCCTACCGCCCGACGTCCGGCGCGGCGTTCGACGCGCTGCGTCCCGTGGGAACCCCGGCCGTCGCCTTCCTGTGGATGGGCGTGATGGTCGCGCTCACCGCGGCCGTCCTCCTGCTCATCCGTCTCCACACCGCCCGCACGGAGCACTGACATGCGCATCGAGATCTCCCGGCTGACCAAGACCTACCGGGGCGGGGTCCGCGCCCTCGACGGGCTCGACCTGGAGGTGCCCACCGGCATGTACGGCCTGCTCGGCTCGAACGGCGCGGGCAAGACCACGCTCATGCGCATCCTGGCCGGGCTGCTCAAGCCCACCTCGGGAACCGTCAGGGTTGGCGGACACGACGTCACCGAGCCCGGCGGGCGGCTGGCCGTACAGCGGGAGCTCGGATACCTGCCGCAGGACCTCGGCGTCTACCCCGATCTGACCGCCCGCGCGTTCCTGGACTACATCGCGCTGCTCAAGGGCCTGGACTCCCGTCCCTTCCGGCGCCGCAGGGTCGGTGAACTGCTGGAGGTCGTCGGCCTGTCCGACGTGGCCGACCGCAGGCTGAAGGGCTTCTCCGGCGGAATGGTACGGCGGGTCGGCATCGCCCAGGCGTTGCTGGCCGACCCGAAGCTGCTGATCGTGGACGAGCCGACGACCGGCCTCGACCTCGAAGAGCGGATCAGGTTCCGCACCATGCTGGTCGAGCTGGCCAGGGAGCGCACGGTCCTGTTGAGCACGCACATCATCGAGGACGTGGCCCAGACCTGCCGCTCGCTGGCGGTCCTCACCGGGGGCCGCCTGGTGTTCGACGGAACCGTCGGAAAGCTGGTCTCGCACGCCGAAGGGCTGGTGTGGACGGTCACCACCGCGGGGCCCGCCCCCTCGATCGGCAGGGTCGTGGCGGCCGTTCCCGACAATGCGGGAACGCGCTACCGCGTCGTCGCGCCGTCGTCTCCTGAGGCGGGTGCCGTACCGGCGGAGCCGACCCTCGAAGACGGTTACCTGGCACTCATGGAAAGCGCACGGAACGCGTCCTGAACGAGCCCGCCATATCGAATGGCGATTTCGAGCGCGCGTTTCCAGGGCCCCCGGCGGAAAGTCCTCTCAACGGGGGAAAGGAGAGAACGGACACGTGGCGTTCGGTTACGGGGGAAGTCACACGTGTCGTTTTTCTACCGGGGGCCGTTCTTGAAGGGTTCCCGGCGGACGGGGGCACCCGCCGGGAACCCGCACCCGTTCTCCCATGCGGCACCACGGGAGAACGGGCGGTCATGGGCGGGGAGTCATTCCCCGCGCGAATTCACCCCCGCGAGAGGCTTTCCAGCCGCTGGGCCGTCTCCTCGGCGGAAGGGGGCCGTTCGCCGCCGGGCACGGCGCACCACACGGTCCTGCCCCGGCCTTCCGGCCGCTCGCGGACGCCCCACCTGCCACCGCAGATCCGGTCGACGATGAGCAGGCCACGGCCGCTCTCCGCCATCGGGGTCTCCCCTTCGGGGATGTACGGCGCACTGAGGAGCGATCCGGGGTCGGAGACCTCCACGTGGACCAGCCCGGCCGTCTCCGTGAGGGTCAGTCCGACCAGGTCTCCGGCACGTCGCCGATCGGCGTGCTCGACGGCGTTGGCCACGAGTTCGGACACCACCTGCACGACATCCTCCAGCAGGGGATGGTCCACACCGAGAAAGGCTCGCACCTCGCCCCGCGCCCGCCGAACCGATTCCTGAGCGCTCTCCAGAAAGACCTCTCCGAGCTTTTTCGGTTCCATGCCAAAAGCCCTTCGTCGCGCATCGGCAGCCCGTCTCATGAATTCACCCGAGTTCGCGGTCCACGGCCTGTCTTTTTGCGTCCCGCCCTTCAAAGAGTCCCAGAAAGCGACTACGCTCGGTAGCGGATCGAATACACCTTTCTTACACAGCTCCGTGTACTCCGCCCGGCCACCGCGAGGAGAGGCCAGTGACCACCCCCATCAGCTTCGACCCGAACATCTCACCGAGGGTGCAATTCGGTGCAGAGCTTCGCAGGCACCGAAATGCCGCACGAATGTCACAAAAAACGCTGGCGGCCCTGACAGGCTGGTCGATCAGCCAGATCAGCATGCTGGAGAACGGGAACCGGGGACCGACCCCGGAGCTCGCCTGCAGCATGGACTCCGCCCTCAAACTCGACGGGGCACTCTCCAGCCTCTGGGCGATGCTCGACAACGTGTCCAAGCAGTTGCCGACGTGGTACCGGTCATGGCTGGAGATCGAACGAGAGGCGGACACCCTGCGGACGTGGCAACCCGTGATCGTTCCTGGGCTGCTTCAGACAGAGGACTACGCGAGAGCCGTGCTGTCCACCGAGCCGCTCGCGACACCCGAACAGATCGAGGAACGCACAACCGCGCGGATGGAACGCCAGAACATCCTCCGCCGCACGTCACCTCCCGTGTGGTGGGTGCTCCTGGACGAAGGAGTTCTCGATCGCCCCATTGGAAGTCCCAGCGTGATGGCCGCCCAGCTCGGCCACCTCGCCGAAACCGCGAGTTCTTCGCGGATCACCATCCAGATCGTGCCATGGAGCGCCTACAGTGCCATTGGCCTCATCGGAGCCTTCGTCATCGCGACGGCACCGGGAGAGCCCGACACGGCCTACATCGACTCGGCGGGGATCTCGGTCCGGGTGACGGGCAGACCGGATGACGTCAGCTCACTAGCATTGAGATACGACGCGATCCGCGCCGAAGCCCTGTCCCAGCGCGAGTCACTGATCCTGATCAAGGAGAAGATGCGACGATGGACGACCTGCAGCGGGAACTGAGCACGGCTACCTGGCGCAAGTCCACCCTCTCCGGAAGCGACGGCACCGACTGCGTCGAGATCGCCCGACTCTCCGGCGGACACGTCGGCGTCCGCGACAGCAAGAACCCCACCGGTCCGGCGCTCCTGTTCACCTCCGCCGATTGGAGCGCCTTCATCGGGGCCGTCAAGAACGGCCAGTTCGACTGACTCAGTCCCATGACCTGATCGAGGAGAAAATCCAGACATGGACGACCTGCGACAGGAACTGAGCACGGCCACGTGGCGAAAGTCCACCCTCTCCGGAAGCGACGGCACCAACTGCGTCGAGATCGCCCGGCTCACCGGCGGACACATCGGCGTCCGCGACAGCAAGAACCCCACCGCCCCCGCCCTCCTGTTCACCCCCACCACCTGGGACACCTTCATCGACGGCGTCAAGGCCGGCGCCTTCGGCTGACGCACACCCCAGCACAGGACGACAGAGCCGGTCCCCGCCCCTCACGGACGGGGACCGGCTCCTTTCTGGCGGCTTTCTGTCGGGGCAGCCGCGTCCTCCCGCGGCTACCCCGTTGGAATCAATCGTCCTAGGGCGTCAGGACGTCGTCGACCGCCGCCTGCAGGTTCGGTTGCGGGCCGATGTGGTGGGGGTCGCCGGTGGGCTGTGCCGTACCGGTCAGTTTGAGGGTCGAGCGGACCTGGGCCGGGGTGAGCACCGCGCCCGCGTTCTTGGCCACTCCCTGGAGGGCCGTCACCGCGCCAGCCACGATGGCGCTGGCGCTGGAGGTGCCGTTGAAGTAACCGGTGTACATCTTGTTCGGGTTGGTCTCCGACGGGGTCAGGTCCTGCGAGCCGGGGATGCCCAGGGTCGCCACGCATGAGCCGTAGGCCTGGACGTCGACGCGCGAGCCGTACGTCGAGAACGACAGCGCGGTCCGCTCGGCGGGCGGGGTGGATCCCAGGCAGTTCGTCCCGCCGGGGCTGGGCGGCGCTCCCGCCCCGACGACGACGGCACCGGAGTCGGGACGGCCCATGATGGTGGTGGCGTAGGTGTCGGTCGGGTCGTCGAGGTTGTTGCCGCCGTTACCCGCGGCCTCGACCACGGTCACCCCGGCAGCGGTGGCCAGCACCGTCTGGTCGTAGATGCTGCTGTCCACCTCCCACGGGTACCAGGGGCCGGAGGTGCCGTCGGGTATCACCGCGAGCTCGAACAGGATCACGTCGCCCGGGTTGGAGTGCGCGGTGGCGTAGGCGACGGTGTCGGGAGTCTGCTCGCCGCCCAGGTGCAGCGTGGCGTGCGGTGCGATGCCCGCCATGCCGAGTCCGTTGTCGTCCTGGGCGCCGATGATCCCGGCGACGGCGGTACCGTGATAGATCGTGACGTCGTTGGCGCACAGGTCGCCGAACATGGGCGGCACCTGAAGCACCGCGCCGGTCGCGACGCGCCCGGCCAGGTCCTCATGACACTGGTTCCACCGGGTCAGCGCCCCGCTGAGCTGGACCGGGCTGGTCCGAGCCGTGGTGGTGCCGTCACCCAGCCGCCCGCTGCCGTTGGCGCCCCATGCGTGGAACCACTGGCTGAGCTTGGCGACGTTGTGCGCCGTGCCCACCGCGATCGACTCGGCGCCCAGGGAGAGCGCGACGGGTGTGGTGGAGTCGGTGGTTGTGCCGTTGCCGAGCTGCCCCTGGGCGTTGTCACCCCAGGTATAGGTCGTCGAGGTGAGCGACGACGTCGTGGCGGCGCTGTGCAGGGAACCGGCGGCCACCTGGCTGACGTTGGTCAGGCCGGAAACCGAGACCGGGGTCTTCCTGTCGGTGAGGGTGCCGTCGCCGAGCTGGCCCTGGCTGTTGTCGCCCCAGGCCTTGACCGTGCCGCCGGAGACCAGGGCGAGCACGTGTTCGCCGCGGCTGCTGACCTGGCTGACGTTGGTCAGGCCGGACACGGTGACCGGGGAGATCCGGTCGGTGGTGGTGCCGTCGCCGAGCTGCCCCTGGCTGTTGTCGCCCCAGGCCTTGACCGTGCCGGTGGCGAGCACGGCGACGGAGTGGGCCGCCCCCGCCGCGACCGAGCCGAACGCGGTGGACACGCCCGTGAGCCCGGGGACGGTGAGCGCGAGCGAGGAGTCCATGGTTCCGTAGCCGAGCTGGCGCTGGCTGTTGTCGCCCCATGCCCTGACGGTGCCGTCCGACATGACGGCCAGGACGTGACCGGGGCCCGCGCTGATGCCCACCGCGGTGGAGATCCCGGCGACCTGCACCGGGACCGAGCTGTCGGTGGTGGTGCCGTTGCCGAGCTGGCCCTGGCTGTTGTCGCCCCACGCCCACACGGTGCCGTCGGACTTCAGCGCGACCGAGTAGCCGTTACCGGCGGAGACGGTGGTGACCCCGGTCATGCCGGGGACCCGTGCCGGAACCTTCCTGACCGTGGTGTGACCCAGACCGAGCTGGCCCTGGGCGTTGTCGCCCCACGCCCACACCTCACCGCCTGACGCGTTCCACGCCAGCATCAGCGAGTGGTCGTCACCCGCGGCGACCTTCTGCGGCCCGTACTCCGGGACCAGCATGGCCTGGTACTCGATGTCGGTGACGGTGATGCCGTCGCCCTTGCCACCGGGCTGCGCGTTGGCGTAGTCGGCGTTGATGCCCCCTCCCTGGACGGAGCCGATCGCGTTGCGGTACTTCTGGTGCGAGCGCAGTGGCTCGGTGGCAGCGACCGGGAGCGTCCTGGCCTGGGCGATCTCCACCGAGGGCAGGGCGTTGAGGTCGCTCAGCAGCGACTCGATGCCCTTGGGCACGGTGACGACGAACCACGAGTTCAGGTCGGGCAGCTCGCGGCCGGTCCGCTTCTCCAGCTGGAGCCGCTGCTCGGTGACCTCCGTCTCGGGCGTGGACGACAGGGGCCTGATCGACGCGCCCTTGTACTTCGCCAGCACCTGCTGGATCTCGGAGGCGTCGGCGGTGTTCTGTGCGACCAGCTTCTGCTCGTGAATCCGTACGGCCCGGTCGGACTTGAACTTCACCGAGAGCTGGGTCGTGGAGAATCCTTTGGGAAGCGGCCCGTGTGTGCCCGGCGCGATGCCCTTGTCCTTGCTGTGGTCGTAGGCCGGGGCCGGCTCGGCCGAGGCCGGTCCGGTCGAGATCATGCTTGTCAATGTGCCGACGGTTACGGCGAGTATCGCCGCGGCGATTCGCCGTCGTGATGATCGAGACCTTCCGCGATCCGAGGCATTGGAGTGAAGTGGCAACGAATTCTCCTCTGACGCCTTTCGCGACGCACGGGTCCGGAGTCTTACAACGAGTGACTCCGGGTATGCCGAAAAGCGGCGGCACGCCTCCCTGAGCACATCGATCCGACGTATCGCAGCCGCCGGAAGTCCCCGTTACCCGCACCGTCGAAATGTGTCTGAAAACAACAGACCCGACGAGTCAGCATAGACTGATCACCCGCTTGAAAATCAACCGTTGAAGCGATTTATGCGATCGGCCATTAAGTGAATGCGGGGAGTTATTTCAACGATTTTCGAAAGAGTCACCTCTTCAGCTGAAAGCTAATCCCCACACGCTTGACAGTGGCCGGGAAACGTCATAGAGATGACGGCCCCCCGATGCCCGGCCGCCCGCCGCGCTCCACGTCCGCCCGGTCGTGGTGCGCCATCACGCTGTGGGAAGGGCAGCTCCCGCGACAGATTTCCAGCTGATTCCACCTCCGCGGAGGGTGTGCGCGGACCACTCACTCCCTGGGAGAATAGGACATTCATCCAAGATGGCGACTTTCCATACGAGATGGAGCAGAGTGAAACACTCGGCGAAACAAAGCCGGAAGGAGTGCACCCCGACGGCCCTCACCCTGCGGAAGGCACCATCGTCGCACCACGACGGCGGACGCCGTAATTCTCAGGGCACGAATGCGACACAGCGGTGACCAGGGCTCTCGTTTATCCGCACACCACACCGGACACCGTTCGGAAGACCGCGGAAACACAGAGTGAATGTGTCGAAGGAAACACGGGAAAGACAATGGCGCGCCGGTCGGCCCGCATCGATGGACAGCGGACCGGATCTCCCCGAACCATGCTGGAGTTCGGTGCCGAGACAGACGACACCGCGATGTGAATGCGTACGGCCAGCGACATGGATCCCGAGGGGGTTGCCGCCGAATGGCACCGGCTGACCGGTACCGAGGCGGACTGGATCGGCGCTCTGTGAGGCGCTCGTCGTCAGCCACGCGAAGAGGCCGCCGAACGGCACGGCCGGAGCGTGTGCCCGCCGAGGTAGTGGGGGTTTCCTACCTGAACGTGTGATGTCCGGCGGCCGGGCTCCGGCCAGGATGAGAAGGAGATCGCCGGGAGGCTCGATCACCCCTGGCCGGTCGTCTCCGCAGGGAAGGAGCTGTCAGATGACTCAGGAACACTCCGAGGTGCCGCGCGAGGAGTGGCGCCCGTTCTTGGACAGCCTGTCCAGGCAGTACGAGGGCTCAGAGGTGACCATAGAGGTGCTGGACCAGGGGTTCGGCGACCAGGTGCAGACCGAGAGGCTTCCGCTGGCCTACATCGAGTACGACGACAAGGACGACATCTTCTCGGTGGGAGTGGGCGGGCGCGACGGACGCTATCCGGTGGTGCTCCGCCACGGCGTCGAGCACCCGCAGAGGATCCTCACCGACGTCGTGTCGCCGGACACGCCCCGGGCCTTCGACATCATCGACACGGGCGGCACGCATACGATCATCACCATCCACCGCGCCGCCTAGCACTCCAGCCGTAGACCGCGATCTTGCCGGTGGAGGCGAGCAGGAACACGAACGGCCGCCGCGATCATCGACTGCTGTGTCGACGAACGAAGACCCCACGGCGGGGCCGCCCATCAGCGGCCAGGTCGGCTGCTCAACTCCGCACCAGGGCCCCTGACTCCATCGCGACCCAGATCGCGCCGTCGGGTCCGACCGTGAGCCCGTGGGGTTCGGCGCCCTCCAGCGGATACTCCTCGATCTTGCCCTCGGTGGTGATGCGGCCCAGCTTGCCGATGCCCCACTCGGTGAACCAGAGAGCACCGTCCCGGCCGGTCACGATGGCGTGCGGCCTGGCGGCGCGGTCAGGCAGCGGGAACTCGCTGATCGCACCGGAGGTGTCGATCCGGCCCACCTGGCCCGCGCCGATCTCCACGAACCACAGCGCCTCATCCGGTCCGGCGCAGATGCCCACCGGAGCGGCGTCCGGCGTGGACAGCGCGTACTGCGTCACCTCGCCGTCGACGGTGATGCGGCCGATCGCGTTGCCCTGGTTGAGGGTGAACCAGAGCGCGCCGTCAGACCCTGCCGCGATCGCCGACGGCATCGCGCCTTCGGTGGGCAGCGGGTGGAGGGTGACCTCGCCCGCCGCGGTGATGCGTCCGATCCGGTCACCCCGGAGCTGCGTGAACCACATGGCCCCGTCGGGACCGGCGGCGATGCCGTACGGCGACTTCACCTCGAAGGCGGTGATCGTGCCGTCCAGGGTGATCCGCCCGATCCGGCCACCGGCGAACTCCGTGTACCACAACGATCCGTCGTGCCCCACAGTGATCACCGTGGGCTGGCCGTCGGCAGGATCGAGCTGGAAGATCGTGGGCTCCTCACCCGGCACGACCCGCCCGATCTGTCCCTGATGGACGAGCGTGAACCACAGCGCGCCGTCGGAACCGGTGACGACGCCGTAAGGAGAACCATTGATCAACATACGTAGCCCCCTGAAAGTGAGATCTTCGCGCCGGTGAAACGGCGTCGCAGCGCCCGGTCGTGCTTGAGGGAGAGCTGCGTGGTCAGACCAGATCGAAAATTGCAACTTTTGTAGCATTAAGCTAACAGAGCAACGAGGCTTAACGCAACTGGAGTAGATTTTGGAGCAGCGTCCCGGTGGTCGCAGCGCTCGCGTGGGCGACGCCGTACGGCAGGCGACCCTCGCCGAGCTGGCCGAACACGGCTACAACGGACTGACGGTGGAGAACGTCGCGATCCGCTCAGGCGTCCACAAGACGACCGTGTACCGCCGCTGGGGGAGCGTGGAGGGGCTGATCGCCGACGCGCTGGATCTCGCGCGTGAGGAGCCGTGGCCGATACCCGACACCGGCTCCTTCCAGGATGATCTGCGGGAGATCGTCGGGCTGGTGCGGAGCGGGTTCGCCGATCCCGTCGCCGGGAAGATCTCCGCCGCGTTCGTGACGGCGGCCGTACAGAACAGCAGCGCCGCGCGATTCCTGCACGACTACTTCATGGCCCGCCACGAGCAGGCGGCCGAAGTGGTGCGACGAGCCGTCGAGCGGGGCGAGGTGCCGGCGGACACGGACGGCGTCGAGGTGATCAGGATGGCCGTCGCCCCGATCTACTACCGGCTGTTCATCACCCACGAGCCGGTCACCGAACGCGACGCGGTACGCGCGGCCGACGCCGCTGCCGCCGCCGCCCGCGCGGGCGTCATCTAGCCGTCTCGGCCGGTCGTCGTCCACGGCCGGCCGATCCACGCCGTGACGATCAGGAGTCCGCACAACCAGCACACGTCGAACGAGGCGTCGGGCACCTCGTCACCGCACGTCATTGTCTTTCCGCGTTTCCCCGCGACGCGATCACTCCGTGTTTCCAGGATTTCGCGAACGGTATCCGGTTCGACGCTCACGCAGATGGGCGCCCCCGGCCGCAACCGCCTCACATTCATACCTTGACAGCCACGGAATTCCCCCACGGGGTGCGGCAAGGACGTTTTCCACACGATGAGGGACGTCGGACACGACTTCCCCGCGACTCCATTTCACCGATTGTTCGCCCGGCTTTGGCTCATGCCGGAAGTCACCGCCTCGCGAGGCACTCGCTTTCTCCGGGAGAACACGTGCTCCCCCCTTCCAGGGCACCGGAAGCAGTCGGCGCGGGCTACGGAACCGCCCTTGTCACAGAATGACGAGACATGACGACCGAGTGGACACCGGACGCGGCGAGCGGCCGGACGTCGGAGGGCCGTCATTTCTACGACGTTCTCCAACCACTGTCAAGCACACGGAAATCAGCTCCCGGCCGACAGGCCGCCCCTGCCGTGAATCGGCGTAATGACTCCGCGCGTTCACCTAATGCCGGTACGTGTAAATTGCTTCTGCGGTTGATTTTTACATGGGTTTTCGGCCTATGCTGACCCGTCGCGTCTGTTGTTCTCATGACACATGTCGATTGTGCGAGCAATGGGTCTTCCCGTGGCGGCGACGCCTCGGAACAATGTGCTCCCCGGAACATGCCTCCGCTGTTCGGCATGCCCGGGGTCACTGACCGTAAGACACCGAACTCGCACGCCGACAAAGACACCGTGGGAGAATTTGGTGCCAGTCAGCTCTCATTTTCATAATTTTGAAAAAGTTCGACCCTCGCTGCGTCGGCTCGCCGCGGCCGTGCTCGCCGTGACCGTCGGCACGCTGTCGGGTCTGGTCTCGGCGGGACCGGCCTCGGCCGAACCGGCTCCGGCCTACGACCACAGCAAGGAGAAGGGGATCGCGCCGGGCACGCACGGGCCGCTTCCCAAAGGGTTCTCCAGAACCCAGCTGTCGGTGAAGTTCAAGCCGGAGCAGGCCGTACGGCTGCGCGACCGGAAACTGGTCGCGGCAAAGGAGGCCGACGCCTCCGAGATCCAGCGGGTGCTGGCCAAGTACAAGGGCGCCGCCATCAGGCCGCTGTCGTCCGCGCCCGAGACGAAGGTCACCCAGCAACGGGTTCAGCTGGAGAAGAAGACCGGCCGCGAGCTGCCCGACCTGAACTCCTGGTTCGTCGTCACCGTGCCCGAGGGCATCGAGTCGCTGCTGGGCGACCTGAACGCCCTGCCGTCGGTGGAGATCGCCCAGGCCAAGCCGATTCTGGCGTCCCCCACCGAGCCGTTGAGCTCGAACCAGACGTATCGCAACCCGGCCGTCTCCATCCTGGGCGGAGGGGTCGACGCCGACTACGCCAACGCGCAGCCCGGCGGCAAGGGCGACGGCATCACCGTCACCGACCTCGAGGTGCAGAGCTCGCTGGTGCCGAGCTACGGGGCGCAGACGATCTCCGCGGGCGACGACCACTCGCTGATGCTGGCGTGGGGCGGCTCGGGGGCCGGGGAGGTGTGGGCGTGGGGCGACAACGCCCAGGGCCAGCTCGGCATCGGCAACACCACGACCAAGAAGGTCCCGGTGCGGATCCCCACCCTGACCGGCATCAGCGCCGTCTCCGCGGGCAACGGCTTCTCGGTCGCGCTGAAGAGCGACGGCACCGTGTGGGCGTGGGGCGACAACAGCCAGGGCCAGCTCGGCAACGGCACCACCGTCGACAGTACGACCCCGGTCCAGGTGACCGGGATCACCAACGCGGTGGGGGTGAGCGCGGGCGCGGGTCACGTCCTGGCCGTGCTGTCGAACGGCACCGTCAAGGCGTGGGGCGACAACAGCCAGCGCCAGCTCGGTTACGGAACCGCCGACTCCTCGACCGCGACCCTCGTTCCCAGCCTGACGGGTGTGTCCACCGCGGTCGGCAGCGTCGCGGCGGGCACCGCCCACTCCGTCGCCCTGCTGTCCGGCGGCACGGTCAAGACGTGGGGCGACAACAGCCAGGGCCAGCTCGGCAACGGCAGCACCGTCGACAGCCCGACCCCGGTCACCGCCTTCGGCCTGAGCGGCGTCACCCAGGTCAGCAGCCGCGCCGACCACGTGCTCGCACTGATCTCCGGCGGCACGGTCAAGGCGTGGGGCGACAACTCCCAGGGCCAGATCGGCAACGGCACCCTCGTCGACAGGAAGACCCCGATCGCGGTGTCCGGCCTGACCGGCGTCAGCGGCATCTCCGCGGGCTCCCTGCACAGCACGGCCACGACGACGACGCCGACCGGTTCGGCCTTGGCGACGTACGCCTGGGGTGACAACGCCCAGGGTCAGCTCGGCAACGGCACCACCACCGACTCCACCACGCCCGTCGCGCTCTCCGTGTCCGCCGACACGATCGCGGCGGGCCTGGCGCACACCATCAGCAAGGTCGGCCCGGTGTTCCACGTCTGGGGCGCCAACGGCAGCGGACGGCTCGGCGACGGCACCACCACCTCCCGGACCAGCCCGACTCCGCTGAGCGGAGTGGTCAGCGCGTGGAACCTGTGTCACGAGGAGCTGGCCGGGCGGGTCGCGACCGGCCAGGTGGTCCAGCTGCCGACCATGTTCGGCGACCCGTGCGCCAACGACCTCCCGGTTCACCACGGCACCGCCGTCGCCGGGATCATCGGCGCCCAGGACGACAACGGGGCCGGCATGGCGGGCATCGCGCCGCACGCCACCCTGCACCTGACCGGCACCGACACCCCCGACTCCGTCGCCTACGCGACCGCGCACTCCGGGCCGGGCGACGTGATCCTGTACGAGAGCGCGATAACGCCCGACGGCAACTCCGGCCCCTGGTATCCGTGGGAGGTGGAGAGCAGCATCTACGACCAGACGGTGCTGGCCGTCGCGGCCGGAGTGACCGTGGTCGAGGCCGCGGGCAACGGCGGCAACAACCTCGACGACCCGAACGACGCCTACGCCGTCACCGTCATGGGCCGCCCCGACTCCGGCGCCCTCATGGTCGGGGCGGGAGCGCCGCCGAGCCCCGGCGGGACGAACTGCACCGGGTTGCCCCTTCCCGCCGAGCGGACCGCGCTGTCGTTCTCGACGTACGGCTCGCGCGTGGACGTCCAGGCCTACGGCACGTGCGGGGCAACCCTGGGGGCTCCCGGCTGGCAGGACCTGAGCCCGTCGGAGACCGATCCCAACAAGATGTACATCAGTTCCTTCGGCGGCACCTCCGGCGCCAGCGCCATCATGGCCGGGGTGGTGGCCGACCTCCAGGGCGTGGCCAAGGCGGCGGGCGGGGTGCTCACCCCGGCCCAGGTGCGCGACACCCTCAAGCTGACCGGCACGGCGCAGCCCGCCGGTGACCCCCACCACATCGGCCCGCAGCCGAACCTGCACGCCGCGATCGACGACATCCTGGCTCCCTAAGACGATCGATTCCAACGGCCCACCGGGCGCGCTCTCCCTCAGATGTTCACCGGGGGCCGTTGGAGCACCTCGGCCAGCACCTCGTCGACCGGGGTGGGCATGACGCCGAGAATCTTCTCGGTCTCGGTGAAGTCGGAGACGTACGGCAGGCCGGGCGTGTACAGCACCTCGTGGAGCTCGGCCCAGAACGGGTCGGTCAGCGCGAGCAGGGCCACGTCGCGCTCGGTCAGCTTCTCCAGGCGGGGCCTGGGCGCACCGGCCAGCTCGGTCAGCCGGACGGCCAGTTCACGGACCGACGGCGTGACGACCGGAACGTGCCAGGCCCGCCCCCAGGCCCGCTCGTCACGGCTCGCGGCGACCAGCGTGCGGGCCGTGTCTCCAATGGACGAGTAGCTGTGTGGCAGGTCGAGCTCCTGGGGCACAAGGGAGAGCGCGCCCGCCAGCACCTGCGACTGCACCAGGAGGCTGAAGACGGACACCGCGCCCGCGCCGTAGAACTGCCCGGCCCGCACCTCGGTCACCTGGGCCCCCGAGGCGGCGGCCTCCTCCCAGATACGCGCCCTGAGACGCCCCTTGGGGCCGGTCGCCCGCAGCGGCAGCCCCGGACTCACGGGCCCCTCGACCAGGCCGTAGGCGTAGAGGTTGCCCAGCATGACGAGGGGCGTGCCGGTGCGCCGTACGGCCGTCAGCGTCCCGGTCGCCAGCGCCGGGAACTCCTGGACCCAGCGGTGGTACGGCGGCGCGGCGCAGGAGAACAGCGTGGCCGCGCCCTCCAGCAGCCCGGTCAGCCGGTCGGCGTCGGTGACGTCGGCGGCGATCCGCTCGATGAGCGGGTGGTCGGGGCCGCCGCCGCTCCTGCTGACGATCTTGACGCGCTCGCCGTCCTCGGCCAGCAACAGGGCGGTGCGGGATCCGGCGGCGCCCCGCCCGGTGATCACATGAAAAGTCATGACCACACCTTGCACGGCGGGCCTAAGCTGTCAGCAGTGGCCTGAATGCCACGTATCCGGAGGATCTGGCCAGTGCATCGCATCACGCTCGTCGTCGTGCCGCCCGTCATGGGCTTCGACGTCTCCATCCCGTACATGGTCTTCGACAGCGTCGAGGTCGGCGGCGTCCCCGGCTACGCGATCCGGGCCTGTGCGGCCGAGCCCGGCATGACGGCCACGGTCGGCGGCCCCGGCCTCCTCATCCCCCACGGCCTGGAGGCGGTGCGCGAGGCCGACACCGTGATGGTGGTCGGCAGCGGCGGCGAGCAGGCCGACCCCGACGTGCTGGAGGCGCTCAGGGAGGCGGCGGCGGCCGGGACGCGGATCGTCTCGCTGTGCACCGGGGCCTTCGTGCTGGCGCAGGCGGGCCTGCTGGACGGCCGCCCCGCGACCACCCACTGGGGCCTGACCGCCGAGCTGGCCGCCCGCCACCCGGCGATCGACGTACGGCCCGACGTGCTCTACGTCGACGACGGCCAGGTGCTGACCTCCGCGGGCGCGGCCGCCGCCATCGACCTGTGCCTGCACCTCATCCGGCTCGACCACGGTTCGGCCGCCGCCAACGCCGCGGCCAGGGCGACGGTCGTCTCACCGGTACGGCCGGGCGGTCAGGCCCAGTTCATCCAGACGCCGCTGCCGCCGGAGCGCGGCACCTCGCTGGCCGCGACGAGGGCATGGGCGCTGGAACTCCTCGACCGCCCGCTGACTCTGAAGGACCTGGCCGGGCACGCCGGAACCAGCGTGCGGACCCTGACCCGGCGCTTCCACGCGGAGACCGGGCTCAGCCCGCTGCAGTGGCTGCTGCACCAGCGGATCGACCGGGCGCGCGAGCTGCTGGAGACCACCGACCTGCCGATGGACCAGGTCGCCTGGCGGAGCGGGCTGGGCAGCGCCGACTCCCTGCGCAAGCATCTGGTCGACCGGGTGCGGCTCACGCCCACCGCCTACCGCGCGAGCTTCCGCCGGACGGCGGGCGGTGACCGGCGGAGCACCCACACCACGAGGACGGGGCCGTAGACCTCGCGGCCGTGACACCCGCGACTCGCACGGGTGAGCGCCCTACGGATCGGGGCCGGCACGCGGCGCCCGACCCGGTGATGCGAGCGGTCCGGCCCGTGTCCGGTCCTAGGGACCCAGGATCGGCCGGAGCTCCATCGCGCAAAGCTTGGCGTCGGGCCAGCGGGCGGCGATGTCCAGGGCGCGCTCCTCGGTCTCGCACCTGATGATACAGATGCCCGCGAGGTACTCCTTGGCCTCGACGAAGGGGCCGTCCGTCGTCACCGGGACGCCGTCGCGCACCCGGACGGTCCTGCTCTGCGCCAGGTCGGCCAGGGCCTCCCCGCTGACCCACTCCCCTGATTCGGTGAGCTCCGCCATGAGCGCGTTGGCCTCGCCGATCACACCGTCACGCTCCTGGTCGGACAGGGCCCCCCAGGTCTCGGGGTTGTTGTAGATCAGCAGCATGTATTTCACGGCTTCACTCCTCATCGTCACGGCGCCCACGCGGGCACCCGTTCACTGGAAACGTCGGAGCAGCAGACGATATCTCGACTGGGCCGACGGAAATCAGTGAACCGGAACAGCCACCGCCCCGTGCCGGGAACGGTGGCCGTACGACCGTGAAAAACGAGAAAGGTCAGCAGGTGGCGAGCATGCCCTCAAGGGCGGTTTTCTCCGAGCTCTGGAGAGTCAGGCTGTAGTACCACTTCACCTGGATCCAGGCCCTGGCGTAGGTGCAGCGGAAGGAGCCGAGGGACGGCTGCCAGGTCGAGGGGTCCTGGTCGCTCTTCTGCTGGTTGACGTTGTCGGTCACGGCCCACAGCTCGGGCCCGCCCAGGTCGTTGGCGTAGGTCTGCCGCTGGGCGGTGGTCCACGCCCACGCCCCGGACCGCCAGGCCTCGGCGAGCGGCACCATGTGGTCGATGTCGATGTCGCTCGCGGCGGTCCAGGTGGCGCCGTCGTACGGGGAGTACCAGCTGCCGGAGGTGGCGGAGCAGCTGGAGTTGACGACCACGCCGACGCCGTCCCGCTTGAGCACGGTCTCCCTGGTGTCGCACGAGCCGCTGATGGTGATCCAGTGGGGGAACAGGCTGCGGCTGTAGGTGGACTGGTGCGACTCGCTCGCGACGGTGAGCGTGGCGAGCCTGGCGGCGGCGGTGGACGCGGAGGGGATGTTGGGCGGGGTCGCCCATGCCGTCCCGGTGGTCAGGGTCGAGGTGAGGACGATCGCGGCGAGGGCGGCCAGAACCGCGGTGACGACTCGTTTCACGAGTGGCCCCTTCTGTTGCCCGCCTCGGCCAGTCGGAGGGCCTGGGCTTTACGAGGCAGGAACAGACGGAACTTCTCAAACCGCAATAAACGTACAAATATCAGGGTTTGACGACGAGACGGAGGGCGATTAGTCGGATCATGCCGCTAACCCGTGCGACAACCACTCCCCAGCTGTGCCGATGTCAGGAAAAGGCGCCGACCAGATGGCATTCCCTTTATCGAATGGACTGCGAAAATCTGATGAACGGCCATTTCCGCGAAATATCCTCTCCTGTCACCTTGACACGAACCCGACTGGAGGGCTCTGTCCGTGCTTTTCAGCCCCCGAACCCCGATGCGTGCTCTTCGGCCCAGGCGGCGAAGGTGTGAGCCGGACGGCCGAGGATCTTCTCCACGTCGTCCGTGGGACGGGTCGGCCTGGCCAGGTCCCGGGCGTACCGTGCCATGAGCGCCGCGACGAAGGGCTCGGGCAGGCCGCGGGCGGTCAGACCCTGGGCGGCGGCCTCCGGCGGGATCTCCGTGTAGGTCAGCGGCCTGCCGATGACCTCGCCGATGATCTCCACCATGCCCGCGTGGGTGAGCGCTTGCGGCCCGGTCAGGTACGCGCGCTGATTCACCAGGTCGTCGGTCAGTAGGGCGTGGGCCGCCACCGCCGCGATGTCGTGCTCGTGGATCGGCGTCTCGGCGAAGCCGGCGTACGGGCCGCGGACCACGTCGCCTGCCATGATCTGGCCGCCCCAGCTGATCAGGGCGTTGACCGCGAAGCTCGACGCGCGCAGGCTCGTCCACTCCAGGCCGCTGGCGACGGCCGCCTCCTCCGCCTCCTTGTTGCGGTCGCCGCGGAAGCGCGACGGCTGGCGGTCGAGAGGTTCGTCGATGTTGACGGCCGACAGCGCCACCACGCGCCGCACTCCGTGCTTCTTGGCCAGCGCTACGAGCTCGGCCGCCGCATCGCCCACGGCCCGCGGGTGGAGGAACAGCGCGGTGACCCCGTCGAGGTGCCGGGCGAGGGCGCCGGGTTGTGCCGGGTCGCCGATCACCACCTCGGCCGTGGCGGGCGGGGAGGTGGGCTCGGGGGTGCGGGTGACGGCGCGGACCTTGACGTTCGCGCTGGTGAGCAGGTCCACGAGGGGGCGGCCGATGGTGCCCGTGGCTCCGGTGACGAGGATCATGTCAAATCCTTTCGCATGCCGTACAATATGGAAACCATAACATCTAATTTGAAAGTCATATTATATGAGTTCCGTCACATCTGGGAATGTGGATGACGCGCGCCGTCGCAGGCGGGCCGCGGCGTCGATCAAGGAGGCGCTGCGCGAGCTGCGCGGTCAGCTGTCTCTGCTCGACCGGCAGGTGAGCGCGCGGGCGGAGCTGAAGGACGTGGATCTTGACTGCCTCGACCTCATCGGGAGGTGCGGGCCGATCAGTCCGACGGCCTTGGCGCGGCAGGCCGGGCTGCATCCCGCCACGCTGACCGGCATCCTGGACCGGTTGGAGAAGGCGGGGTGGGTGGCCCGCGAGCGCGACATCGCCGATCGCCGCGCCGTGCTGATCAAGGCACTGCCCGAGCGTAACGCGGAGCTGTTCCGGCTCTACTCCGGCATGAACCACGCGATGGACGAGATCTGCGCCGAATACACGGAAGCCGAGCTGGACCTGCTGGTCGGCTTCCTGCGCCGCGCCACCGGCGCCGGCCGCGACGCCACCGCCGCACTGGCTGACGACTGAGGTGTCCAGCGTTACATCGTCAACGGCCTCACCTCAGGCGCCGTCAAGTCCTGACCACCACGGCCGGTGGCCGCCGAGCGGAAACGGCACGGAGACAAGGATTGTTACCGGCGAGTAGCATAGGGGGGTAGCCACCCAGCAACGAGGAGCGAACCCGTGCCTTCGTCTCGTGACGTCGTATTCGTCGACGGTGTGCGCACGCCCTTCGGCAAGTCGGGACCCAAGGGCCTGTACGCCGAAACGCGCGCCGACGACCTGGTGATCCGCGTCATCCGCGAGTTGATCCGGCGTAATCCGAATCTGCCGCCGGAGCGCGTCGACGAGGTGGCGATCGCGGCCACCACACAGATCGGCGACCAGGGCCTGACCATCGGCCGCTCGGCCGCCGTCCTGGCCGGGCTGCCCAAGACCGTGCCCGGTTACGCGGTCGACCGCATGTGCGCGGGCGCCATGACCGCGGTGACCTCGGTCGCCGGGGGCATCGCCTTCGGCGCCTACGACGTCGCCATCGCCGGGGGCGTCGAGCACATGGGCCGCCACCCGATGGGCGAGGGCGTCGACCCCAACCCCAGGTTCCTCGCCGAGCGGCTCGTGGACGGCTCCGCCCTGGTCATGGGCATGACCGCGGAAAACCTGCACGACCGCTACCCGACGATCACCAAGGACCGCGCGGACGCCTTCGCCGTCGCCTCCCAGGAGAAGGTCGCCAAGGCCTACGCCGACGGGAAGATCCAGCCCGACCTGGTGCCGACGGCCACCCGCTCGGCGGAGCGGGGCTGGGGCCTGGCGACCGCCGACGAGGGGCCCCGCCCGGGTACCACCCTCGACGCGCTCGCCACCCTCAAGACGCCGTTCCGCCCGCACGGCCGGGTCACCGCGGGCAACGCCTCCGGGATCAACGACGGCGCGACCGGCTGCATCGTGGCCGCCTCGGACGTCGCGCGGGAGCTGGGCCTGACGGCCAGGATGCGCCTGGTCTCCTACGCCTTCGCGGGAGTCGACCCCGAGGTCATGGGGGTCGGCCCCATCCCGTCGACCGAGCGGGCATTGCGCCTGGCCGGGCTGTCGATCTCCGACCTCGGCCTGTTCGAGATCAACGAGGCCTTCGCCGTACAGGTGCTGGCCTTCCTCGAGCACTTCGGCATCGCCGACGACGACCCGCGGGTGAACCCCTACGGCGGCGCGATCGCCTTCGGTCACCCGCTGGCCTCCTCCGGTGTGCGGCTGATGACCCAGCTGGCCCGCGAGTTCGGCGAGCGCCCCGACGTCCGGTACGGCGTGACCACGATGTGCGTCGGCATGGGCATGGGCGGAACGGTCATCTGGGAGAACCTCGCCTGGGAAGGTGCGAAGTGACGGACACGGCCAAGGACACCGGGAACGTGACGGACATCAGGGAACTGTTCGCCGACGAGGTCGTCACGAAGGCGATCGTCCAGGACGTCGAGCTGCCCTACGGCGCGGGCGTCATGGCGCTGATCACGCTGGACAACGGCTTCGACCACACCAAGCCGTCCACCTTCGGCCCCGCGGGCCTCACCTCGCTGGACGAGGCCCTCGACGCGGTCGCGGCCCGCGGCGACCTGGCGGCCGTCGGCGTCATCGGCAAGCCGTTCGTCTTCGCCGTCGGCGCCGACCTCAAGGGGGCCGCGACGGTCGCCGAGCGGGAGCAGGCGCTGCGGATCGGCAGGCTGGGCCACGACGTGTTCCGCCGCCTCGGCGAGCTGGATGTGCCGTCGTTCGCGTTCGTGAACGGCGCGGCCATGGGCGGCGGCCTGGAGATCGCCCTGCACTGCACCTACCGGACCATCTCCTCTGGCGTGCCCGCGGTCGCACTGCCCGAGTGCTTCCTCGGCCTGGTGCCGGGCTGGGGCGGCACCCAGCTGCTCCCCCGCCTGATCGGCCCGGCCGCCGCCATCAAGCTGATCATCGAGAACCCGCTCTCACAGAACCGCATGATCAAGGGCGGGGACGCCTTCGCCGCGGGCGTCGCCGACGCGATGTTCGAGCCCGCCGACTTCCTGGAGGAGTCACTGCGCTGGGCGGCCCGGGTGCTGCGCGGCGAGGTGACCGTCTCCCGCGCCGACCACACCGCGGACGACTGGTCGAAGGCCGTCGCCGACGCCCGCTTCCTGGTCGACATGAAGCTGCGCGGCGCCTCCCCCGCCCCCTACCGCGCGCTGGACCTGATCGAGCTGGCCCGCACCGCCTCCCGCGACGAGGGCTTCGACGCCGAGGACCAGGCCCTGGCCGACCTCCTCATGGGTGACGAGCTGCGCGCGGGCCTGTACTCCTTCGACCTGGTGCAGCGCAGGGCGAAGAGGCCCGCGGGAGCCCCGGACAGGGAGCTGGCCCGCAAGGTCACCAAGGTCGGCGTCGTCGGCGCGGGCCTGATGGCCTCGCAGATGGCGCTGCTGTTCGCCCGCCGCCTCGAGGTGCCGGTCGTGCTGACCGACCTGGACCAGTCCAGGCTGGACAAGGGCGTCGGCTACGTGCACTCCGAGGTCGACAAGCTGCTCGGCAAGGGCCGCGTCTCCGCCGACCAGGCCAACCGGCTCAAGGCCCTGGTGACCGGCTCGCTGACCAAGGACGCGTTCGCGGACGCCGACTTCGTGATCGAGGCGGTGTTCGAGGACCTGAAGGTCAAGCAGAAGGTGTTCGCCGAGGTCGAGGCGGTCGTCTCCGCAGAGTGCGTGCTGGCCACCAACACCTCGTCCCTGCCGATCACCGAGATGGCCTCCGCGCTGCGGCACCCCGAGCGGGTCGTCGGCTTCCACTTCTTCAACCCGGTCGCCGTCATGCCCCTGCTGGAGATAGTCCGGGGCGCCGCGACCGACGACGCGACGCTGGCCACGGCCTTCGCCGTGGGCAAGGCGCTGAAGAAGTCGTCCGTGCTGGTCAAGGACGCGCCCGCGTTCGTGGTCAACCGGCTGCTGACCCGGTTCATGGGCGAGGTCATCGGCGCCGTCGACGAGGGCACCCCGCTGGAGGTCGCCGACCACGCGCTCGACGGGCTCGGGCTGCCGATGACCCCGTTCACGTTGCTGCAGCTCGTCGGCCCCGCCGTCGCGCTGCACGTCGCCGAGACCATGCAGGCCGCCTTCCCGTCCCGCTACGGCGTTTCGGAGAACCTGGCCAGGCTGGTCGCCGCGGGCAAACCCGGGGTCTACGCCCCTGACTTCTCGCTGGACCCGGAGGCGGTGGCCTTCTTCTCCGGCGGGACCTCCCCGTCGACCGCACAGGAGGTACGGCTGCGCGCCCTGCGGGCCCTCGCCGAGGAGATCCGCATCATGCTCGATGAGGGCGTGGTCGCGGCGGCCCAGGACATCGACCTGTGCATGATCCTCGGTGCCGGATGGCCGTTCCACCTGGGCGGCGTCACCCCGTATCTCGACCGCACCGGCATCGCCGAGCCCCGTTTCCTGCCCCGGGGCGTCGCCTCCGTCCCCGCCTGACCTCCACCAGGGGAAGGTGGCCGCGACCGACACAGGTCATGGCCGCCTTCCCCTTCCCCCAACGGAGCACGGCCCTTTCCCCGTCACGGGTCACGGCCCGCCGTACTCTCGGAGCACGGACCCGGCGACAGGTGATCTTTGACGCGATCCTGTCCCGATCTTTGCCGGACGGCGGGAATAACCGGGAATAACCGGTGACATGAGAACCGTCAAGATCGTGTCCGCCGCCATGACGTTCGCCGTCGTGACCGCGCTGAACACGACCTCGTCGCCCGCCTCGGACACCTTCTCCAGCTCCCTCGCCCTCGGCTCCTCCGCCTCGGACTCCGGGGCATCCCTGACAACCTCGGGATCGTCGCTGACGCTCAGCCTGTCGGTCGCCGGTGGACCGGCCAGGAGCGTCTCCCTCCAGTGCGACCGGGACGACTCCCTGCCCTCCTTCGCCACCGCCTGCGGCATGCTCGGCAAGTTCGGGGGCGACCTGTCGAGGATGACCTACGACATCGACCTGATCTGCGACGAGGCGTACGTGCCGCACACGGTGAGCGCCTCAGGAACCTGGGAGGGCAGGCCGGTACGGTTCGAGCGGACCTTTGACAACCGGTGCGAGCTGACCGCGCTCACCGGCCCGGTGTTCTCCTTCTGATCTCACAGGATCCGGCGCCTGAGCGCCCCGGGAACGCGGTGAGGCCCGGGGCCGCCTCACGGCGGCGTCCCGGGCTTCACCACGCTCTCGGGCTTCGCGACAGGTCAGGCGGGGCCGACGCCCTGATGTCCGTCAGGGGCCGACTCGGCGAGGCGGCTGTGGCGGTAGCCGTACCCGGCGTAGATGACGACACCGATGATCATCCACACGACGAACCTGATCCAGGTCTCCACCGGAAGGTTGAGCATCAGGTAGACGCAGGCCAGCACCGACAGGATGGGCACCAGCGGCACCAGCGGGGTGCGGAACGAGCGCGGCAGGTCGGGCCGGGTGCGGCGCAGGATGACCACCGCGATCGAGACGACCACGAACGCGAAGAGCGTGCCGATGTTGACCAGCTCGGCGATCGTGGACAGCGGCACGAGCCCGGCCAGGATCGCGACGATGACACCCATGATGATCGTGATCCGGGACGGCGTGCCGAATCTCGGGTGGACCTTGGCCAGGCCACGCGGCAGCAGGTTGTCGCGGGACATCGCGAACAGCACCCGCGACTGGCCCAGCATGAGGATCATCACGACGGTGGTGAGGCCCGCGAGGGCGCCGATGCTGATGAGCGTCGCCGCCCAGGTCTGGCCGACCGCCTTGAACGCGTCGGCCAGCGGGGCGGCCTCGCTGAGCTTCGAGTAGGGCTGCATCCCGACGACGACCAGGGAGACCGCGACGTAAAGGACGGTGCAGATGCTGAGCGAGGCGATGATGCCGATCGGCAGGTCGCGCTGGGGGTTGCGGGTCTCCTCCGCGGCGGTCGCGACGATGTCGAAGCCGATGTAGGCGAAGAACACGATCGCCGCGGCGCCGAAGACGCCGAAGATGCCGTACGCCACCGGGGTGATCCCGAACAGCACCTGGATCAGCGGGGCGGCCAGGCCCCCGACGGCGGGGGTCGACTTCGCGGGCGGGATGAACGGCGTGTAGTTCTCCCCGTTGATGAAGAACAGTCCGGCGAAGATGACCAGCAGCACCACCGCGAGCTTGATCGTGACGATGACGAAGTTGACCCGGGAGGACAGCTTGACCCCGGCGACCAGGATGGCGGTGAGAACCAGCACGATCAGCGAGGCGGGCAGGTTGAAGGCCGCCCCCTCCCCGGCGATCGCACTGGGTAAATGGATCCCGAACGAGGACAGCAGCGAGGTCAGGTAGCCCGACCAGCCGACCGCGACGACCGCGGCGGCGAGGGCCATCTCCAGCGTCAGGTCCCAGCCGATGATCCAGGCGGGAAACTCGCCGAGCGTGGCGAAGGAGAAGGTGTAGGCCGAGCCCGCGACGGGCACCGTCGAGGCGAACTCCGCGTAGCACAGCGCGGCCAGCGCGCAGACGATTCCGGCCGCCACGAACGACAGCGCGACCGCGGGCCCGGCCAGGTCTCTGGCGACCCGTCCGGTGAGCACGAAGATTCCGGTGCCGACGATGACGCCGATCCCGAAGACGGTCAGGTCAAGCGCGGAGAGGTCCTTGCGCAGCCGGTGCTCGGGGGCCTCGGTGTCCCTGATCGACTGCTCGACCGATTTGACACGCAGAACTCCTTTAGCACGTTGAGCCCCCATGGGGTCCTCCTTGACCATCCACAGTCGACATCTTCTACGGATCAAGTCATGCCCAACCCGATCACTTGCTGAACGGTGATACTCGGGGTTCTTTAAGGGAAAGTCCCGATGTCCTCCTGCCCGTCCAGCGGAAGCATGGGGTCATGCTCTTGGACACGCTGGGCCAGTTGGACCCATATCTGGTCGGCGCGGTGCTGCTGGCACTGCTCACGCTGGACGGTTCCCTGCTGATCGGGGCGGTCGTCCCCGGGGACGCGGCGATAGTGGTCGCGGGAACCGCGCTGACGGGTCCCGCCGAGATCGCGGTCGCGGGGGTGGCCGGGGTGATCGGCTGCTTCCTCGGCTCGACCGGCGGCTGGCTGATCGGCCGCCGGTACGGCTCGCGTGTCCGCCACAGCAGGGCGGGACGGTGGATCGGCGAACGCCGCTGGGTGCGGGCCGAGCGGATCGCCACGAGCGAGGGCAGCGGGCCCGCCCTCGCCGCCGCCTACTTCCTGCCGGTGGTCAACGGGCTGACCCCGGTCCTGGCCGGGAGCCTCGGCATGCCGTACAGCCGTTTCATCCGCTGGGCGATCACGGGAAGCTCCGTCTGGGTGACCACCTACCTGGTGCTCGGCTCCCTGGCGGGCGGGTTCATGCGCGACAACCAGCACCTGATGGTGCCGATCGCCGGATGCGCGGCCATCATGGCCGCGGGCCTGTTCGTGATCGTACGGCGGACCCGCGCGAACAGGGCGGCGGCCGAGATGACGGAGATCTCCGGGCCCGCGGCCGACGAGGCGGCGGAGGTCAACGGCCCCGCGGGAAACAGCTGACCTACGGGAACCGGTTTCCACCCGAGGACCGCATCGATGAGGACCGTGAGGGAACAGATGCCCGCCAAGGGCCTCCCAGCCGGTTCGCTTCGGCCACCTTTCAGAAGCAGGCCGACCGGCGAGGACGGCCACCCTCCAGGAACACGCGGGCCGGAGGGGACCGGGTACCCGTCGAGGACCGGCCGGTCACCGGGGACCGGCCGGTCGGTGAGGATCAACGGGCCGGCTGGTTCTCCAGATCCGGAGACCGCTTCGCGACCGCCTCGGTGATCTCGCGGGCGACGCCCTGCGCGGTCAGGCCGATCTCGCTGAGGATCTTCGCCCGCTTCGCGTGGTCCAGGAAACGCTGCGGGATGCCGTAGGTGCGGACCGGGACGTCCACGTCGGCGTCACGCAGCGTCCTGGCGACCGCGTCGCCGACACCGCCGACCCGGCCGTTGTCCTCGACGACCGCGACCAGCTTGTGCGCGGCGGCGGCCTTGACCAGCGCCTCGTCCAGGGGCTTGACCCAGCGCGGGTCGACCACGGTCGCCGAGATCCCCTGGGCGTCGAGCAGGGCGGCGGCCTCGACGCACAGCTCGGCCATCGGGCCGACGGAGACCAGCAGCACGTCGGCGTCGAAGTCAGCGTCGGAGTCGGCGCCCGCCCGCCCCGCCTCCGGCCGGTCGGCCCCCGTCTGCCTCGGAGCCGCGCGCAGCACGTCCATCTCACCGAGCCGCCCGACCGCCTCGATCTCCGCGGCCACCGGCCCCTTGGGGTAACGGACCACGGTCGGGCCGTCGTCGACCTCGACGGCCTCGGCGAGCAGCTCGCGCAGGCGCGGCTCGTCACGCGGCACGGCCAGCGACAGACCGGGGATGACCTGCAGGATCGACAGGTCCCACATGCCGTTGTGGCTGGCGCCGTCGTCGCCGGTCACGCCCGCCCGATCGAGCACGACCGTGACCGGGAGACGGTGCAGGGCGACGTCCATGAGGAGCTGGTCGAAGGCCCGGTTGAGGAAGGTCGCGTAGAGGGCGACCACCGGGTGGAGCCCGCCGAGGGCCAGCCCCGCGGCGCTGGTCAGCGCGTGCTGCTCGGCGATGCCGACGTCGTAGAGGCGATCGGGATACGCCTCGGAGAACGGGATCAGGCCGACCGGGCCGAGCATGGCGGCGGTGATCGCCACGATGTCCTGGCGCTCGGCGCCGAGCCGTACGATCTCCTGGCTGAAGACGTTGGTCCAGCCGTGCGGCTTGGGCTTCTCCTCGCCGGTCAGCGGGTCGAAGGGGCTGGGCGAGTGGAAACAGTCCTCGTCGTGGTTCTCCGCGAAGGAGTAGCCGAAGCCCTTCTTGGTCAGGACGTGCACGATGACCGGGCGGCGGAAGGCGCGGGCCTTGCGCAGCGCGGTCTCGACGGCCTGCTCGTCGTGGCCGTCGACCAGCCCGATGTACTTCAGGCCAAGGTCCTCGAACATGACCTGCGGGGCCAGGACGTCCTTGATGCCCTTCTTCACGCCGTGCAGCGCGTCGTAGACCGGGGAGCCGACCACGGGGACCTTCGCCAGGTTGTCCTTGACGAACTCCAGCATGTCCTCGTAGCGCTGGGTCGCGCGCAGCGAGGCCAGGTGCGAGGCGAGGCCGCCGATGGTCGGCGAGTAGGAGCGGCCGTTGTCGTTGACCACGATGATCAGCGGCAGGTCCTTGTGCGCCGCGATGTTGTTGAGCGCCTCCCAGGCCATGCCTCCGGTGAGCGCTCCGTCGCCGATCACCGCGACGACCGTGCGGTCGCTCTCACGGCGCAGCTTGTAGGCCTTGGCCAGGCCGTCGGCGTAGGACAGCGCGGTCGAGGCGTGTGAGTTCTCGATGACGTCGTGCTCGGACTCGGCCTGGCTGGGGTAGCCGGACAGGCCGCCCTCCTGGCGGAGGCGGTCGAAACGCCCCGCCCGCCCCGTGAGCATCTTGTGGACGTAGGCCTGGTGACCGGTGTCCCAGAGAATGCGGTCACGGGGGGAGTCGAAGACCCGGTGCAGCGCGATCGTCAGCTCGACCACGCCGAGGTTGGGGCCCAGATGACCGCCGCCACGCGCCGTCGAACTGATCAGCAGATCCCGGATCTCGGCGGCGAGCCGGGGAAGCTCGTCCGCCCCCAGCGCCTTGAGGTCCCGTGGTCCCTTGACCGAATCCAGCAGACTGCCAGGCCGCCCGGTCCGCTCGCTCACGGAATCATCCCCTCTGTCGGTCAGCATCAGAGCCGAGTCTAGTTCGCGTGACGGACGCCTCCTCCGGGGACGACGATTCTGCACGTTTTATCCACACTTGCAATAGCCTTTGCCTCACCATGAGCACTCTCCCCTTTAGGCAACTATCGTCACTCACCATCGCATCCCTGGCGTTTTCCCTGGTCATGGGCGTTGGTACGGCGAACGCAGACGCACTCCCGGCCCCTCAGGCCCCCGCGACCGCGGCCTCCGCGGGCGCCTCCTCCCCCTCAACCGCACAGGCCTCGGCCGCCTCCGGCACCTCCGTGAAGCTCCAGGTACCGAGCGGCCGTGCCGCCGCGACGGCCAACCCGCTGTACCGCACGGGCACTCTCCCCACACTGCGCTGTGGGGCCGGGCAGATCCGCGCGGGGAGCGCGGCCTCGTACCGGTACTTCATGACCCGTATCAACCGCTGCCTGAACCTGGCGTGGAAGACCCAGTTCAGGAAGGCGAAGCTGCCCTTCTCCCAGCCGACGCTGCGCTTCGTCACCACCAAGGTCAGCAGCCCCTGCGGCCGCTGGCCCGCGGGCGCGGGCGGCTACTACTGCTCCAGCAACCGCATGATCTACATCGGTGTCTTCCGTGACGTGCTGAAGAACCCGTACGCCCCCAACCACGCCCAGTTCATGGCCCACGAGTACGGGCACCACGTGCAGCAGCTCATGGGAGTCATGAACTACTACGGCCAGAGCATCTGGCGCGCCGGGGCCACGACCAAGCTCGCCTTCTCCCGCCGCCTCGAACTGCAGGCCGACTGCCTGGGCTCCGCCTTCCTGCGCCAGATCTCCGCCGACCTGCCGGTCGAGCAGGAGCAGTGGGACTCGATGGTCGAGTGGGTCTCGGCGAACGGCCAAAAGGCCTGGGTGAAGAACGACCACGGCAAGGGCACCAGCCAGGCCTACTGGATGGAGCGCGGCTTCAACTCCGGCTCCCCGTCGGCGTGCAACACCTGGACCGCGCCGAGCCGTACGGTCTCCTGACCCTCCACGGCGTCTGAGCCCTCTGTCGCCCCGCGGGGGCGTCCGCACTCCCCCGCGGGTCGACCGTTTCCTTTTCGAACCATGCGGCCGTACCCTCCGTACGGCCGCATTTCGCTTTACCCTCCCTTTTACCTCCATTAGGGTTCGGGATCATGCGTATCTCCGTCATTCCCCTACTTTCCGGCGTGCTGGCGAGCCTGCTGTTCGCCGGTACGGCCAGCGCGGGCACCCTCGCGCAGAACGGGCCGGTGCCCGCGGGCAAGAGCCCCGCGACGAGTAGCCCGGTTTACAAGAGCGGCAAATTCGAGATCAAGGCGTGCGAGGAGCAGCCGATCCAGCCCGACGACCTCGACGCCGCGCGGGTCTATCTCGAGTTCGTGGTCGACTGCCTCAACACCAGCTGGGAGGACCAGCTGACCAGGGCCAGGATTCCGTTCTCCAAGCCCAAGCTCGCCACGACCTCGCACGTGGGCACGCCCACCGGCTGCGGCAAGTTCCCCAAGGGCGCCCAGGCGGTCTACTGCCCGCTCAACAAGAAGATCACCTTCCTGCTCGACCCGGGCATCCTCTCCCAGGCGACCGAGCTGTTCCTGTTCGAGGTGATCGCCCATGAGTACGGCCACCACGTGCAGCAGCTCACCGGCATCATGAACACCCTCAACCGCAAGTACAAGACCCAGAAGGCTCTCCTCGCCGACATCCGCAAGATCGAGCTCCAGGCCGAGTGCTTCAGCGGCGCCTTCATCGGCAGCGTCTGGCAGTCCCTGGGCCGCCGTGAGTCCGACCTGTCCTACGTGATCCAGGCGGCCTACGACACGGCCAGCCACGGCAAGTCCGTCAACATCGCCTACTGGATCCGCCGCGGCTTCGACGCCGAGAGCCCCGACGTCTGCAACACCTTCACCGCCCCCAAGCCCAAGGTCTCCTGACCTCGGTCCTTGAGGCTCCCCACCCCTGATCTCTCTGACGGGGTGTGTCCGACGTTTCAAACAACCACCCGCCGCCGCCCCACAGCCGCGCGACGGGTGGTTTTCTCTCTTCCCGGCCACGGCTTCACAGCGCCTGAACCTTCGGGGGCCTCCACGTCAAAGACGTGCCCCGCGCCCCGAGGAACCGCTCAGAAAAACAGAGAACAGCGGATTCGGCCTCGAATGTCATGGGCCACCGAACACCTCAAAGGATGCCGTGTCACGAGAACACTTCAGGAGATGGCTCGGAATTGCCGGATCGGCCGTCCTGCTCGCCACCGGGCTCACGGCCTGCACCGGTCAGACGAGGGCCGACCTCTGTTGGGAACGCGCGACGAAGGAGTTCGCCGTGCTCTGGAAGGCCACCCTCGACGCCTTCCCCGA
Source organism: Streptosporangium sp. NPDC051023 (assembly GCF_040689595.1). Classification (NCBI taxonomy): domain Bacteria; kingdom Bacillati; phylum Actinomycetota; class Actinomycetes; order Streptosporangiales; family Streptosporangiaceae; genus Streptosporangium; species Streptosporangium sp. NPDC051023. The sequence goes on from NZ_JBFBCE010000015.1 coordinate 131,728, forward strand.
CAGAAGCCGCGTCCTGTCCGTCAGCGACTCCGACGGCTGCGACTCCGCCAACAGCGGTGCCTGGCTCGAGGTGAGCGTCGACCCCGGCATGAAACGCGCCGATATCGAGAGCGCCCTGGAGACAGTCGGCTGGACCAAGAACGTCAAGAAGTTCATACCCTGCACCCTGACCTGCAGACCCGACATGGCACTACAACAAGGAAAACGAGTCATCGGCCTGAACCTGTGGAAGGAAACCGACCTCCCCGAGGACTCAAGCAACCTGCCCTGGTCCCTGGAAATACAGGCCATCGACCACTGCTGGACCGACGACCACTACACCTACTGACCGACGACTTCCCTATGCTGTGCTGCCTAGTGCTCTGTTCCTTTTTGGGTGGTCAAATTAGACGTACTATCAGGGCCCAGCGGGTCGTTGATAGGTGGTGGAGCAGTGCCGAAGCTCCTGTTCGCGCGGGCGCCGAAGAACGTGGTGGAGGAACGTAAGACCCGCAAGCTGGCCGGTGCGCGACATGCCCCAGCCGACTGGATCCGCAGAGCGCAGATCATCGCGTTGAGCTGGGAGCAGCTACGGGTGCCGCAGGTCGCCCACGAGCTCGGCTGTGCGGAGAAGACGGTGCGCTACCGACTGGCGCGCTTCAACGCCGAAGGCCTCGACGGGCTGGGAGATCGGCCTGGTGTCGGCCGTAAACGGCGGATCAGTGAAACCGAGCGCTCACAGATCATCGCGCTGGCCCGCAGCCAGCCTCCGGGCCGACCGCTGCGCGATCAGGCCGGTGAGCTGGCCGCGGACCAGGAGGACGGACCGGGCAACTGGACGCTGGACACGCTGACCGAAGCCGCCCACGGGCTGGGCATCGAGGTGGCGCGCTCGCCGGTACGGCGAATTTTGCTGGCCGAGGGGGTGCGCTGGCGCCGGCCGCGCTCCTGGGCCACCAGCCACGACCCGGACTTCGCCCCAAAAGAACCCGCGTTGTTGCCCTCTACACCGGGCCGCCACCAGGAATGACCGTGGTGGCCGCCGATGAGCTCGGCCCGATCGGTTCCGCGGACCTTCGATCCCACGCCCGGGTGGACATCCGACGGCCGACGAGTCAAAGCACCTTTGGAATACGATCGGGGACCGGAGAAGACCTGGGTTTACGGCAGCCTGCGCATTGCTGACGGCCAGGCGGTCACCAAGTGCGCCGCCTCGCGCAACAGCGCCGGCTGGCAGCGTTTTCTGGCGCTGCTGGAGCAGGCCAACCCGACCGGAACGATCGCGGTGATCACCGATAACCTGTCCAGTCACAACAGCGTCTCCACCCGCGAATGGCTCATTGACCATCCGCGGATCCAGCAGGTGTTCATTCCCAAGGGCGCTTGCTGGCTCAACCTGCAAGAAGCCTGGTGGCGTATCTTCCGCCGCCAGGCCCTGGCCGGGCAGACCTTCGCTGACCCCGGCGAGATCACCTACGCCACCGCCGTCGCGACCACACAGCTCAACACCCGCGCCCGCCCCTGGATCTGGGGTCGTCCGGCTCCCGAGCCTCGCCGCCGTCGACGTCAGTTTATCTACCTGCTTTGAGGAACGCAGCACTAGTTTTCTCTCACGGATTCTCTCGCTGTGAAGCATTCGGCGAGCACTCCGCCCCAAAGGCAAGTAGTCACCGAGAGGATATCACATCTCCGGAATATCCAGTGCTCCATCTTCTCCAATTCGAGGGAGAAGCAAAGCTATTTCCCCAGAATTCACGATGTCACGAACAACATCGATCATGTTCGTCACACCCTTGCTTCTGACGATGACCAGGTCTGGCGCCGCGAGGTACGCACCACCGAGCGACTCCCCGGACACCATGTGACGATCCATGATTAGTGAAATTTCCTCCCTGGTGACCATCAGAATGCTATATCTGACACCGCTCGAGAGGGTGATTATGCCGTCTCCGAGCTCCATCTGTTCAAGGTCTTCTTTGCCATCCTGAAGGATGGCTACAGTGAACCCTTCCTCTTCCCAAGAGCAATAAGCATCAGTCACCATAAAGCCTCGATAGCCCTCTTTTATCTTTCATTAAACTTCACTTCCCATACAGATTTATTAGCCGGTCTATCACTTTCTGTTCGTTCTTCTTGTTTGATTTTCCGACGATCACTATCACGCCGTTTACGTTTCGATAGAACAGCCTCGCCCCACGACGGGTTCGCGCATACATTACATCGGTTCCACTACCCAGATGACTTGAGCCTATTCCGGGATTCATATTTCCCTTCAGGAGCTCCTTAAAAAGAGCGTCCAAACCGCTTTGATTACTCTTGCCCGCCTCTTCGGCAGCACGGGTAAGGAGTGAGTCCTTGCCAATTTCCGAGATTATCCTAGTACAGTTGGAGTTATGGACGAGGATGTCTTCGTTGCCTACCGCGACGTGGTAGGAGTGAATCCCTTCAACCGTCAGGTTATAGACCTGCTGGTCGTCCTGAACGTACTTGTCGGCGGAGAGTAACTCCAGGCTGGCACCACTCGAGGCGAGGAGGCGCGTCCCCGGGGTCAGCTCGCCAGCGTCGATCCAGCGGTTTCGACCGATGGCCCAGATAGGGTGTCCCATGGTCGCGACGACCTGGCCGGTCTCGTCGCCGGCAGCACCGTCCGTGTCCACTCGGAGACGGACGAGTTCCTTGGTCCCACTACTGACCAGTAGCGCGATGACGGTCCGGGCCCCGCTCTCTCCTGTATCGGGGTCTGTGGCGACCACGTGGTCGCCCGTCCTAACTTCTTCGATCGGCTTTCTGGAGCCGTCGGCCATGAGCACTTCAGTTCCGGGTAGGAAACTGTTGCAGAGTTTCTCGACCTTCTTAAGACCTTCACCCAGCTTAATGAAGGCCTTTGCCATACCCTTCATGATTCTCAGGCCACGGGCGCTCGCTAGGTCCAAGGTGAGCCAAGCACATGAGGAGAAGCTGCCGTTCATGCAGCCTACTGCATCTTCTATGAAGAATTCGATGGTTGCATTGAGGGCTCTTAGTGCCGCTTTGCCAAGCGAATCCCAGAATGCTTTATCGACCAGACGTTTCCAGTCTTCGGTGTCCATTTGCAGCAGCCCCACCAAACTGCTGCAGGCCTTATCCCCAAGTCCCTTGCCCACCTTGCCGACAGTGCAGCCTTCTTTGAACTTCCTCAGAAGAATTACTTCTCGCGCAGCTGCACGCCAAGCGTCACATGCGCTCTTCGAGTAGTCGATGTCGCACTGTTTCCATATCTTCTTGCATGCGGCACTGTTGACCTGCATGCACGCGCCCATTCCGCTTGAGTCCAGGAGAAGAGGAGGATTCGCGGCCAGGAGAAGGCCTGTCGTGGGCTCCTTCGGTCTGCCTTCCTCGGTGTAGCCGATCCTCTCCGCTTCCCTTGGATCGATCAGTGGTGGTATCCAGCCGAGTCCGTCGTTTTCCTCGTTGATTCTTCCACCGGGAACCGTGGGCTCCGGATTGTAGCCCGGGGTGATCGAGATGGAGCCGAACTGCGGAAGGTCGCTTTCCGGATATGCGATACGGGCGCCTCCCATGGAGATGGGGGATCCCATCGTCGAGGTGTCTCGTGCGGCGTGGCCGTCTGGGTCACTGTTGCTGAGGGGGGCGGCGTTGGCGTAGGTGTAGCGGTTGACCTGGACGGACGAGTCCGGGGTAAGGGTAACGCTGTCACGGGAAGTAAAGGCGCCAGTGCCAGGCTGGTACCAGCGGGCGTACATGTTGACCTTGCCGGTGTCCGGGTCGGTGTACTCCCCCTGATAGCCGAGCGTGCGCCGAGTGCCGGAGCGGTGGGTAACCTCACCGAAGGGGTCGTAGGCAACCGAGTCGGTCAGGGCGGTGCCGGAGAAGGTTCCGACCAGGTCGCCGTGCAGATCGGTCATCACCCCGAGCGCGGCCGTCCCCCCCTCCTGTAGGCTCAGCAGACCACCGAAGGGGTCGCGGCCGTACTTGGCCAGGGTGGTGTTGGCCGCGTCGGCGACGGCGACGACGTCGTTCTCCAGCCCCGAGTAGGTGAAGCGCTGCTGATTGCCTCCCTGGGTACGCGAGGTCATCCGGCCCAGCGCGTCATAGCCGTAGGTGGCGTCTCCATCGGAGATGAGCTGGTCGAAGGCGTCGAAGGTCAGGTTCTTGGTGACGCCTGCCTTGGTCTCGGTGGCCAGGGTGCCGCGGGGAGTGTAGGCATAGTCGCTGCTGTCCCCCGAGGTCAGGCGGTTGCGCTCGTCGTAGGTGTAGGTCTTGCTGCCGGCCTTGGTGCGGTTGCCAGCGTCGTCCCATTCGTAGTCGGTGGTGGCGCCACCCGGGGCGGTCCAGGACGTCAGACGTCCGGTGCGATCGTAGGCGTAGGCGTTGGTGCCCGCGCCCGCCGTCCCTGTGGTCGTCTTGGTGGTGAGGTTGTCGTCCTTGTCCCACCCGTAGACGATCTTCGCCAGCTCGGTCCCACCGCTGTTCTTCAGGGTGTGACTGGCGAGCCGATCGACGGCGTCGTAGGTGTAGCTCTGGGTGTTGACTGGGTTGGCCGAGGTCTGGCTGGTGAGCCGGTCGGCGTTGTCGTAGCCGTAGGTCCAGGAGCGTCCCGTCACCGGGTCGCCGGCGGTAGCCAGGCGGTTGGCGTTGTCCCAGGTGAAGTTCGCGGTGCCGGTTGGGTCGACGCGCTGGGTGGGGTTGCCCAAGGCGTCGTAGGCGTAGGTGGCGACCTGGTTGGTGGCCTTGGACACCTTGGTCAGCAGGCCGCGGTCGTTGTACTCCAGGGTGTAGTCCCCGATCGCGGTCCGCCGGCCTGCCGGGTCGTAGGAGATGTCGCGGCCCGGTGTGGTCACGGAGGCACCGCTGCCGATCTGTTTCACCATCTGGCCAACGGGGTCGAAAGTCCGGTCGATGCGGACACCGCCGGGCTGCAAGGTAGAAACAGGGTTGCCGGCGGCGTCGTAGAGGGTGGTCCAGGTCCGGTCGACGGCCGCGGGGTGGGCGGTGGTCACCGGTTCGATGACCGACTCGGCCAGGCCCAGGGTGTTGTAGGTGGTCCAGGTCGGGTTGCCGCGGCCGTCGGTGGTGCGTGTCCGGCTGCCGGTGGCGTCGTAGCCGAATGTCGTGGTGATCGACTTGCTGGCGGTGACCGGCTCGATCAGGGAGGTCATTCGGTTAAGCGCATCGAACTCGGCGTGGGTGACATGCCCTTCCCCCGAGGTGGTGCTGGTGCGGTTGCCTGCCAGGTCGTAGCCGAATCCGAGAGTGCGGACGAGTGCGCTGGTGCTGTTCAGGTCCTTGTTGGCGATCTTCCGTCCGGCGAGGTCGTATTCGGTCTCGGTGGCGTTGCCCAAGGCGTCGGTGGCCTTGATCTCGCGTCCTTGCAGGTCGTAGTCGAGGGTGGAGGTATGCAGGAGCGGGTCGGTGGTCGAGGTGATATCTCCGGCCGCGTTGACCGTATAGGTGGCGGTCCTGTTACCCGATCCCGGGGCGACGCTCTTGGTGAGGTTGCCTGCGGTGTCGTAGGTCAGCGTCGTGGTGAACGCCGCGGTGGTCGGCTTACGTTCGATCTGGGTCTGGGTGATCTTCCGGCCCAGGTCGTCGTACGTCGCCTCGATTCGTCCGCCGGTCGGATCCACCTGCGCCAGTTCCTCGCCCAGCAGATCGAACTCCGACACCCACTGGCCCCCTGGTCCCGAGGGCCCGGGGTCGGTCACCCGCACCGGGTTGCCGAGCGCGTCGTACTGCGTCGTGGTGACGTATCCCCGCTCGTCGGTGATCGTGGTCCTGCGGCCCGCCGCGTCGTAGCCCACTTCGATCTTCGGAATGACCGCGGTCCCGCCCGGCGGAATGTAGGAAGAGTTGGTGAGCAAGGTCGGACGACCTACCTTGTCGAAGACGGAGACGATGGTCCGCCCTTCCGGTTCGACGACATGAGTGCGCAGGCCGGCGGCGTCGTAGCCGTACTTCACAACGGGCCGCCCGTCGGCGGCTGAACCGTTCTTCTCGATCTTCACCTGCGGGGCCTTCGTCTCCACCAGCTGCCCGGCCAGGTCATGGCGCAGGGTGATGGTGAAGTCCGCGGCGGTGGCGCCGGAGGCGTTGCCGCGCGGGTCGGTCTGCGCGGTCAGAATGCCGCGGTCGTCATAGGTCCAGGTCGTCACGAGATCGGTGGCGCCGTTCTCCACCGTCTGCCGCGTCACCTGTCCCAGCGCGCTGTACTGGTAGTCGATGACCTCGGTACGGGTGGTGCCCGCGCCGGTGTAGGTCCTACGGGTGACGTTGTCGGCCGCGTCGTAGATGTAGGCGGTCTTGCGCTTGAGTGCGGCCGGATCGAGGGTGGTGGATGTGGTCCGACCGGCGGCGTCGTAGACGTAGTCGACGGTGGTCTTGCCGCCGCCGGTGACCTGCTTGGTGAGGTTTCCGGCCGCGTCGTAGGTGTTGTCCTGCAACACCACGTCCGTCGTGGTGGTGGAGCCGTTCAACCGCACGTCGTCAGCGATCACCTGTGACACGCGGTTGTCGGTGAAGTAGGTGTAGGAGGTCTTGCGGCCCATTGCGTCGACCTTGCTGGCAAGCCTGCCTGTGAAATCGTAGGCGTTGGACTCCAGCACCACATCCTGGGCGGGCTGCGGGCTGACTGGGCTGCCGGTCCAGTTCTTCAGCGTCTTCGTGGCCGGTTCACCGCGCTTGGTGTAGCCGAACGTCGTCACCGTGCCCAGTGGGTCGGTCGCCGAGACCTGGGCGCCGGTGGCGTCCCAGGCGGCACGGGTCACCCCGTTCTCGGGGTCGGTGACCGTCTCCACCCGGCCGTGGGTGTCGTAGGTGTAGGTGGTGGTGCGCGCCGGGTCGCCGCCGGTCAGGTCGGCCAGGGTCTCGGTGAGCTTGTTGCCGTCCGCGTCGTAGGTGTAGGTCGCCTTGGCGGTGTGGGTGACGTTGGTGACCTCGTTCTTCACCCCCGGGGCGGTCTGCGTCAGCAGCCTCCCGACTCCGTCGTAGGTGAACGCGGTGGTCACGCCGTCCGGGTTGGCCTGGGAGATCTCCTTGCGGGAGGTCACCTGGCCCACCGCGTCGTAGGTGAACGCGGTGACCAGGCCGGACGGGCTGGTCTGCTCGGCCAGATCGCCGGCTGCGGTGTAGCGATAGGTGGTCTCGTCGCCCTTGGCGTTCTTTTGCGACTTCGGCAGGCCCGCCGGGATGGTGCCCCCGCCGATCGCGGGCTCGGTGCCGTCGGTGTAGGTGTAGGTCGTCGACCGGCCGTTGGGGAAGTCCGGGGTGGCCGGAGTGGTCACCTTGGCCAGGTCTCCGTAAGCGGTGTATTCGGAGATGGTGGCGTAGGTGTTGTCTGTGGCGCTCGACGATCGCGCATCGCGGGAGACGAGCAGGCGGTCGTTGCGCGGGTCGAAGGGGTCGTTGTTGTTCAGGTAGAACGCGTTGTACGCGGTCTGGCAGTTGCCTGCCGTACGGCACTGCTTGGTGCTGATCGTGTTCCCGCGCGCGTCGTGGAAACTCTCACTGACGTTCCCGTTGGGGTCCTCGACCTTGGAGAGGAATCCACCGGTGTCGTAGTCGTAACTCGTCTTTTTGAGAAGCTGGTCGGTTTGCGAGGTCAGACGATAGCCGCGCCACGCGTCGTGGGTGTACTTCAGGGTCTCGTTGCGCGGGTCGGTCACCGTGACCGTGGAAAGGTCTGTCGCCTGGTCGTAGACGGGCTCGCTGAGCGTCCACGTACCGCCGTTCCGATCGGTGTGGGTCTTGAGCCGGTCCGTTGCGGCATCGTAGGTGTTCTGAGCCCAGACCCGCCCCGAGGGCAAGGTGATCTTCTCAAGAAGGTGAGGCGCCGCGACTCTCGCGGCGTAGTGGTCGGTGACCTGGCCGAGGCTCAGCGCCTTGTCGTAGATCGCGACCTCGTCCACTTCTCCTTCGAAGTTGAAGGTGCTGTAGGCGTACGGGCCAGGAGACGGTGCGCCGGGCCAGTCGCTGAGGAACTGGCCGGTGCCGACCCGGGCGTATTCCAGCCACAGCTCGGGGTCGGGTTGCGATCCGGTTCGCGTCGCCACCTGCTGTCCATCCAGGTAGAGCGTTTCCGTGGGACCGTCGCCGGTGATGATCACGTGGTGCCACTGTCCGTTGTTGACGGTGGCGCTGGTGGTCATGACGTTCGAGGCCGTCGCACCGCGATACAGCTGACCGCGTAGCTTTCCGTCCGTGCCGATGTACAGGAGAGTGGGAATCGGCTCCTCGTTGGGGCTTCCTCCTGTGTAGCCATAGCGGCTGCGCGTATCCGCAGCCGACATCAGCACACCCGACTTGGTGGTCTTGAACCACATTTCGGCGGACATTCTGATGTGGCGCGAGGCAAGTGCGTTGCGCGGCAGCCTTATGTAGGTGCTGCCACTCCATGAGGGCCCGTCGAGCAGGACGGCCGTGTCCCCGGTTCCCGCCAGCGGGCCGGGGCGGCCTCGCTGCGTCACGCCATCGTAGATGGCGGTGCCGGAGATCCCGGTGAGATCACGCGCGGTCTCGGCGGCCGGCGGCGTGCAGACAGCCGCCGTGGGATCGTAGACGCATGACCTCGGCTGATGCCAGTTTGACCCGGTGCCGTTCTCTCCCAGACGCCAGTATCCGACCGGGTCGGCGTCCAGCACTCGGTCCTTGTACAGCGAGCCGCTGGTGTAGGTGTAGGTCGTGCAGTTCGGCGCCTGGAGCGGGGAACACGCCTGGGTGAGTTTGTCGCCGTCGTAGGTGTAGGACCAGGTGAGCGGGGTGCCGTTCACCTGGTCGGTGGAGACCGACGCGACGTGTGTGCCGTTCCATGTGAAAGTCAGCGACCGGCCGCCTGTGGCGGTCGCCTTGGCCAACTTGCCATCGGTTCCGTACACCAGATTCTGGTCGCGTCCCCGGCTGTCGGTGACCTTCAGCAGGCGGCCCTGAGCGTCGAAGACGTAGACGGTCGATGACTTGTCCATCAGGCGCCAGCCGCCACCGGTGACCTCCGCGAGCGTCGCGTACGTCCCCGGAGGTGGCTGGAAGGTCCCGTCCCCCTTGGCGATGAACCGCAGTATCTGTCCTTGGGGGTAGGTCACCAGGAGGGTCTGCGCGCCGCTGCCTGTCTCGGGCCGGATCCGCATGTCCCAGCGCGTGCTCCAGCCCGCGCCGAAAATACCGTCCTTCCGGGGGTCGAGGCTGTTGTACGAGCGCGTCACCGCCAGACCGTCGCCCACGGACGAGACCTGCGCGTCGGTGACGGTCGTGGTGTAGTTTCCCGGCAGCTGGTGGAACTCCTGGCCGTTGGCTCCGGAAGTCCCCAGCATCGATGCCACAACGGGCTGGCGGATTCCGGTCACGAAGCAGCTGAACTCCCAATCCACCGTGCCCTCGTAGTAGCGGGCGCCGAACTCCACGCAGTATTCCTTGCCCCACTGCAGGAGGCCCGAGGGCATCCGCCAGCTTCCGTCGTCGATCCACCCGGATTGGGCGCACAGGTTTTCCCAGTGCTCCATGTCCATGTTGCAGTGGACGGAAAAGGAGTACTCCCCTGCGATTCCCCCGCTGTACGGACCGTAGATGCGCGCGCTGCCGGTCATGAGCGGGGTGAGCGTCTCGACCAGGGAGTCGTCCTGTGGATAGACGTTGAACGTCCGGATGCACGGTTCGCTGTCACATCCGCCAGCCGCCATCAGCTTGGCGTCACCCCCCGTCCGCCCCTTGGTTTCCCGCGTGTGCTCGGCCGCCTTCGACGGCACTCGGGGGTGGAGAGCACGGCTGCTCTTCTCAAAGCCCCTGACATCCGCGCTCAGGGCTTTCTTGGGAGGACCGGCGTTCCTTGTAGCCGGTCCCGGCTTGGCGGTGGTGGTCGTGGCCGCCGTTCCCACCAGGGAGGGCAGGCCTCGCGCCGTGCCTGAAAGCTGAACCGGCGTCACCGGACGGGCGGAGAACGCTCCGAAAGAGTCAGCAGCGGCCGCATCGTAGCGAAGAGTTCGAATATCTGGAATGAGTAGCGCCGTAATGACGAAAACCACTCCGAGAATCAACCGACCCGAACGACTCCACGGCAACGTGCGGCGCATATTCCGTCACTCTCCGAACCAGTCAGCGCGATAACCAATGCGCCCGCTTCACCTCACCCCGCAGGAGACTCCGGCCAGCACCGGACCGACGGCTCGAGGCATGATCAGCACAAACGAGCAGAATATATACACCGATCGTTCGGACACACAAGATCTTCATAAGAAGAAAATAAGTTCACGATCAGATGTTCACCTGAAATATCGAATTACCGCACCCTTGATCACCGATCGTGACAACACAAGGATCGACACGAGAGGCGACAAGAATCCATAACCTTCCCCTTCACCTCGAAAACCAGAAAGCACAGAACGATTTGATGAAACTCCTTTCCGTGTTTCACAAACTCCACACAGTAATGCCCTCACCTCATAGGAAGACATTCGGATTCGACGGTGCCGAAGGACACCCGGCCGTCTCCGGACGACCGGGTGCGGGCACATCGTGCCGGGGATCACCCGCGCAGCAGGGACTCCAGCCTGTTCACCCGGGTGGAGACGGACGGGTGGGTGGACAGCCAGGAGAAGCGGGCGGGGCGGCAGGCGACCAGGCCCAGGGCGGGGATGCGGGAGGCGCGGAGGTCGGCGCGGGGGATGGCGTCGCGGTTGTGGACCTTGAGGAGGGCTGAGGCGAGCAGGGCGGGCTGGCCGAGCTGTACGGCCGCGCCATGGTCGGCCGCCAGCTCACGGTAGCGGCTGAGCGCGCGCAGCGGCAGCTGAGCCAGGGCGCCGAGCAGGGCGGCGCAGGCGCCGACGAGCACGATGGCCACGCCGAGCACGCCCGCCTCGAACAGCTCGCCGGGGGCGTACACGAACGCCCGCCCCGTGCTGCGCCCGACCCAGGCGAGCGCGATGGCGAACGAGCTGGCCAGTGTCATCACCGCGACGTCGCGATGGCGGATGTGCGCGACCTCGTGGGCAAGCACCGCGGTGAGCTCGTCGGGCTCCAGGGTGCGCAGCAGCCCGCTGGTGACGACCACGGTGGTGTGTCTGCGGGAGCGCCCGACGGTGAAGGCGTTCGGGACGGCATCGAGGCTGACCGCGACGCGCGGCTTGGGCAGGTCGTTGAGCGCGCAGAGCCGGTCGAGCACCGCGTGCAGCTCTGGTTCCCGCTCCGCGTCGACGAACCTCGCTCCCGCGGCCCGCCGGGCGAGCCATTCGGTGCCGAACCACTGGAAGGCGACGGTCAGCGCCGCCATGACGGCGACGGCGGGCCAGGGGACGCCGATCCAGAGGGCGGCGACCACCGGGATCGCGTAGACCAGGCCGAGCAGCGCCATCGAGACGAACATCCGGACGTGCAGACCGTGAGGGGTGTGGCTGTGCATGCTTCTCCTTCCAGCCACGTCGACGTAGCTGGAAGGTCTCCCCTGGCCCGTGTGTCCGAGCGAGCCCTGCCTGACCGGGCGTTAGCCGTACTGACGACCAGGCAGCGTGAGGGTACTCCCCTTCCCCGTTGGGAAGATTGTCCCGGCGATTCCCCCGGAAGACAATGACTTTCCGGACCCTACCGGTATGGATGAACTGGTCCACCGTACTGGATTGACGACCGCGGAACTGTCCTCCATGCTGCTGGTCATGGAGCTTGAGGGTCGCGTTTCGGCGCAGCACGGCCGTTACTTCCGCAACCGCTGAACTCGTATCGGTGCCGCACACCGGCGGTTCACCCGGCCAATCAGACGAGATCGATGTATCCCGCAATACCTTCGACGTGTATCTCAGAAAGGCTCGATCTAGTG